>JACQFU010000063.1 GCA_016199905.1 Candidatus Wallbacteria bacterium | reverse complement strand
GGCTCCGCACGGAGGTGTCCGCCTGCAATGCCACGCTGCCGCCGGCGGCCGGCGCCCCGCCGGGCTTGAAATCGAGGTTGTTTGCCCCAAACGTGGTCGACAGCAGGACCACGCCCGGCTTGAGCGCGACGGTCTCGGCGACGCTCAGCCCCGCGCCCGAGTCGGCCAGCAACTGGTAGCGGCTGTTGGCCGGATCGAACGTCACGCGCTGCAGAAGGCCGTTGGCCGCCGCCCGGTTTCGTTGCAGATAGATCTTCGCGCGCATCCGGTTCAGCTCGCCCATAAGAACAACCTTTGGAGTTGTTCCAGCCATCTGGGTGACTGCGACCGACGAGAGAGTGCCAACCAGAACGATCGTGAGAAGCAGCTCCACGAGCGTCAGTCCGTGGCGTCGAGTCGGGCGGCGGTTCACTGGCGATCGGCCTCGCGACTGACCATACCAGCAAGCCGGCCGCCGATCAATGCGGGGAGGGGGGCTGCCTTCAGAACTGTTGCAACGGCCCGCCGCCGGTTCGGTGGCAGGCTGCGCAGTGCTCGGCGGCTTGCTCCAGATATCGCCGCGCCGCGTGCCGGCGGCTCCGGGCCTGCGACGCCTCCGCCAAGCACCGCACGTCCTGCATCAAGCCTTCGAACTGCGGTCTCCAGGAGGCCTCGCCGGGTCGCGCGGCCGCCAGTGTCCGGCAGAGGTTCGTGAGCTTGTCGCAGAGGATCCCGCACAGCTCGCCGTCCTCCATCTCGACCAGGCGGCGCAGCAGCCCGAGATTGAACGCCAGTTGCTGCATCAGCTCGACCGTGGCCATCCTGCCGGTGCTCGGGCGCCCCAGGCTCGCGGCGATGCCTTGCACGCGCCACGGGATGTACCGGGGAGAGGCAAGGTCGGCCGCGGCTGCTGTGGCCGGCTCCGCCGCGGGTCCCGCGGGGGGCTTCGCGCCCGCTGCCTGCTGCGATGGTTCGGCTCCCGCCACGGCTCCCAGCGCCGGCCGGCGAAGGCCCATCACGAGCGACGTGGACGCGGGCTGCCGATCGGCGAAATCCGTCATGTTCACCTGCCCGCTCGCCTGACATGCCAGGACGAGTGTCGCCGGGAATATCCAGGCGGCCGCAACCCAGTACCGTGTTCGTGCGTGTCGCGAGCGCATCGTAGAGTCAATCCGGGTCCGGGGCGCTGGCGTGGGGCTTGCGCGGCACTCTCGCGAAGCGCCGGCGCCAGGACTGGGCGCGTGGGGCGTCGGGGGTCGTGGTCGCCACGGACGGTTCGGCGCTGGCCGAGAGCCACGACGGAGCGGCCGCCTCACTCCTGGCGGGCTCTTCGGACCGGCTCGGGCCGGGTTTATCGGTGGACGAAAGGGACCGCGGGACTCGTCCTCCGACAAGCTCGGTACCGAGGGGGGCGGAAGCCTTCACAGTCCGCTCTCTCGGGACGGGTACGGCCAGCGTCGTACGAACGGGCTTGGCAGGCGCCCGCGGCGCCGGTTCGAGCACCACGGCAGTCGCCGGCTCCGTCGCCGCGGCCGCCAGTTCCGGGACGATCTGCGGCGTCACGAAGATCAGCAGGTCCACCGTCACCGTGGTGTCGGTGTCCGAGTTGAAGAGACCGCCCACCAGCGGCAGCTGGCTGAAGCCGGGGAGCTGGGAATGGTTCTTGGTGCTGCGCTCTTGCAGCAGGCCGCCGATGACGGCCGTGTCGCCGCTTCGGACCAGCGCGTGGAGATGACCGGGAACTGGTTCTGGATGAGAGGCCCCACCGTGCTCACGGCCGGGTGGATGATCAGGTTCACCGACTGAACGCCGGAGATCTGCGGGACCACCTGGAGCTGAACGCCGATCTGCTCGTAGTGGTCGAGGCTCACGGTGCGGACGGCCGTCTGGGGATCGATGGTCTCGACGGTGATCGGGAACTTGTCGCCGATCAGGATGCTCGCCTCCTGGTTGTTCAACGTCGAGATCCTGGGATTGGAGAGGATCTTCAGCCTGTTTCGGTGCGACAGCGCTTGCAGCACCGCGGTGAAGTCCTGGGCCGAAATCGTCCCGAATCGGAAGGTGTCGCCGGACGGCGTCGAGGAGGCGTTGGCGGTCTTGAACGGCAGCAACGTCGGCTTGGTGGCGCCCGCGAATCGGCCGGTGACGCTCCAGTCGATGCCCATCGTTTCGCCGTGGTCCAGCGTGACCTCGACGATCCGCACCTCGATGCTGACCTGCTGTGGCCGCACGTCGAGCGCGGCGACCAGCGCCGCGATGTTCTCCAGCGCCGCCGGAGTGTCCGTGACGGCCACGGTGTCGGAGCGCTCCGGGGACGGGTTGGC
This sequence comes from Candidatus Wallbacteria bacterium, assembly GCA_016199905.1. Classification (GTDB taxonomy): domain Bacteria; phylum Muiribacteriota; class UBA6191; order JACPRK01; family JACPRK01; genus JACPRK01. The sequence continues at coordinate 10,265 of JACQFU010000063.1, read as the reverse complement.
CGCACCTGTCGCCCGCCTGGATGTCGTCTGCGTGCCGAACGTGAAGCCCTGGCGCGCCCGCCGCGTGAAGACCTCCACTTTCCCGAGAGGCGAAAGATGCGGGGCGAGGAATCGCTTCACGTCCTCCGCGTCCACAAAGTGCAGCTGGAAGAGCCGCGTCGTCAGTCGCTCCTTGAATTGCAGCGCTGTCGAGACGTGATACGTCCGGCCGTCCTTCAGGTAACGCAGCGGGCTGCCGCCGAGGATGGAGTCGATGAGCTCGTCCTCCGTGACGCCCGAAAGGCTCAGGTCGAGCCGCCCGTCGACAGGGCCGTCGAGCATGATGTTGATCCCGAACTGCCGGCGCAGTTGATCGAACACCCGGGCGAACTGCTGGTTGCGGATGTTCACCCGGAATCGCCCGCTCGCGTCGGGACCGATCAACTCGAGCCGGTCCGTCGCCGGGCGCACGTCGACCTTTTCCAGCAACGCCTGCACCCGGGCGAGCGCTCCTTCCGTGTCGGTCACGACCAGCATCGTGGCGCCCTGCGCGTCCCCCGAACCGCTGCGGCTGAGCACGTGAAGCTTGCCCGCAGGCGTGAGCACGCCCGTGGCCAGCTCCTTGGCTTCGTTGACGCCCAGGTGTTCGACCTCGAAGACGCGCGTGACCGTCTCGGTGTTGAGGCGCTCCAGGGTGTCGACCTGGATGATCTCCCCGTTCTTCTGGAAGCCCATCCCCCGAGTCCTGAGAATGGTCGCCAGAGCTTGCTCCCAGGGAACATTGTCCAGCTTGACCGTGACCTTGCCCTGGACCGAGTCGCTGGTCACGATGTTGAGGCCTCTTTGTTCCGTGAAAAGATCGAGCACCCGCGCGATCGGCACATCGCGCAGGTTCAGAGAGATGTTCCCCTCGGCAACGGGTGGCCCGCTGCCCGAGGGAGATGTGACCTCCTCGGCATCACGCGAGTCCGCATCCGGCGCCCGGGGCAGGGCGCTGTCCTGGAGCAGCTGTCCGAAAGCCGGCAGGCTGGCGCACGGCAACCAGAGAGCTGCCGTGAGGAGGATGGGAAGGAGGCTTCCGCGCCTGCGGGGAGGGCTCTTCAAGGGGACTCGATGGGGAGGGACGGTGACAGATCCGGGGCCATTCCCCATCTATATGTCGGTTTTTCGCCGGGATCGCCTGAGAGATCAGCGTCCCGAGAGGAAAACCATCAGCGAGATGCTGACCGACAGGGGTACGCCGGCCTCGGGGTGGTCCCCCTCCGGCGCCGACACGACGATGCTCTCGTAGCCGAAGATGTAGGGCAGTGCCTCCAGGGCCCGCGCGTACCGAGCCACTCGCGCGTAAGGCTGTTTGAAGCTCAACTCGATGGCGCAAGTGTCGGCTCCGGAGTCGTGGCGGACGTTGCCGGGCGTGAGCATTTCCAGCTCGAAGCCGCACTCCGTCGCCGTTCGGCTGAGCTCCGCCAGGAGCCGCGGGATCTGGCGCTGGTCGGGCAACCGGGAGTCGAGTGGCTCGACCACGCGCCGGACCGCGTCGGCCAGGTTCTTCAACCGCTGCAATTCCACCTGGCAGCCCTGCTCCATCTCCTGGGCCGGTGCAGGGTCACTCTTCCAGGACAGATGCGAGGCCCAGAGGAAGGTACACGCCATCACGACCACGAACTCGGTCACGACTGCCCGGCGCAGTTGCTGCTTCACCGGGCAGCCTCCGTGGTTGCGGCGCCGGAGGCGGCGGACCGTGGGAGCTGGCGCGCGGTCAGCAAGAACGCGATCACGTCCCGATCGCGCAGCGTCTGGCGGCTGACCGAGACGGTGCGGACGTCGCCGAGCGACCGGATCTTCCACAGGCCGGCCATCACCTCGGGCAAGTCTCTGGTCTTGAGCGTGTAACCGGCCAGGGTGACCAGCTGGCTCGCTGCGTCATACTTGAGCTGCGTCAGCCATCCGTGGCCACGTAAAGCATCCGAAACATCCGCCAGCTCCTGCGAACCAAACCCTCGCTCTCCCAGGATCTGGGCCAGCCGAACGCCCCTGGACTGAAGCTGTTGCAATCGAGAGCGCGCACCCTCCAGCTCCGGGGCATAGGCCCGTTCGATGCGCGCGAGGTCCTCCTCTCGGCGGGTGGCTATCAGGTTGGCCGAGACGTTGGAGAGCGCGGAGCAGAGCCCGACCAGAAGCGCGATCGCCACTGCGATCGAGAGGTTGATCTCTCGGTTCTCACGCGGCGGAGCGTACTCCCTGGGCAGCAGGTCGAACTGAAGGGAGTCGCTCACTCAGACCACCAGCCCCCAGCAGACTGCCAGCGCGGACGTCGGCGCGCCGAGGACGCGCGGGTCCGCGGGAGCGGTCGTCTGCCCCGAGCGCGCGATCGGATCGAATAGCTGAACGGTCTCACGGAAGGTCTCCGACAGCTGCTCGGGCAACCCGGGCACTGTGGCCGCGGCGCCGCAGAGGTAGATGCCGGCAACTTGCTCGGTGGGATTGAGGTCCTCGAAGTACTGGAAGAAGCGCTCGACGCGCGCGGCGAGCGTCTGCAACGGACGGGAGAGCGGGGTCGCGCTCTGGAACGTCGAGAACTTTCGAAGCGCTTCCGGCTCGTCGAGCTGCTGCTCGCGGGCGAACGCCGAGATCAGGTGACTTCCGCCCACGGGGGCCACGCGGTGCAACCGCAGCCGGCCGCCCGTCACCAGCGTCATCCCGGTGCCCAGGTGACCGATGTCGATGAGGGCGATGGTCTGCTTGGGCGTCACGGGATAGACATTGCGATAGGCCTCGAGCAGGGCGACGGGGCCGACCTGGGCGCGCTGGGCCTTGAGCCCCATGCGGTCCAGCACGTCGAGATGGAAACTGACGGCGTCCCGGTCGACGGCAACAACCAATCTGGTCGTCAGTTTGGTGGGCGGGTCCCCGGCCTCGGCGGGAACGACGCGGTGATCCATCAGCGCGCGATCGATCGGAAAAGGGAGCAGCGCCTCGATGTTCCAGCGAATGGCCTCCTGCGTCTCGACGGGGTCCGTCGGCGGGAGCTCCAGTCGCAGGATGGAGTAGTGCGGCGAGCCGACGGATATCACGAGGTTCTTCGGCTTGATCCCCGACGCCTTGAAGGCACCACTCAGCGCGTCGGAGAGCGCTTGCGCGGAGACGCCCTCCGGTCCGGCTGCAGGCGCGGGAAAGACGAAGGCCTTCTCCAGCGTGGGCGCAGTCTTCTTCTTGCGGACCTGCAGCAGCTTGATCCGGGAGTGGCCGAAGTCGAGGCCCGTGATGAATTCGTCGAAGAACGTGTCAGGACCTCCGAGCGCAGCTCACCAGAGCGGGACCAGTCCGTCGAACCCCAGCAGGTAGGTCCGGTTGCCTCGCCGGCAGACCACGCCGTTCTTGCGCACTTCCTGGACGATCAAGTCCTGGAGCCGCGCGCCCTGCGACACGGTCCGCCCGTCGACCAGCGCCAGGCGTCTCTGCCCGGAAAAGAAGACGCCCTGAAAAACGGGCGCTGTGGTCGCGCCGCCTGCGGGGCGGCTCGCCATCGATGCGGCGGCGGTCGTCGAGGGCTCGGCCTCCTGGGAGAGCGATTGAAAGGGATCCCAGGCTGCGGTGGGGGAGGGGAGCGAGTCGCGGGTCGAGGAGGCGCGCAAGCACTGTCGGAGCAACTCTAGATCCAGGGTCGGGACGGAGGCTGCCTGCCGGGCAACCAGAGGAACCGTCTGGGAGCGCGGGGCGAGCGGCTCCGGCGGCGTTCGAGCGATTGCCGGTGATGCGGCCGGGCGAACAGGCGGCGGCGTCAGAACGTTGAAGATTCCGGCGCAAATCACGACCAGAACCGTAACCACGGCGAGGATCTGCTCTCTCTTGGACACGGTGGGCGTTGGCCGGCGCCCGGGCCTGGGGCGTCACGGCACGGCCGGCCGGACCCGGGGTGCGGCTCAGTACGTGTTGTAAGGCGTGCCGGAGGTGTCGTTGCCGTTCAAGTTCACGAACACGTCATGGTTGGTCGTGTCGTAGAACCAACCTCCGGTACCGTCCAGGCTGTTGACGACTTTGGCGGAGTTGCTGACGGACTCTTTGGGGATGACGCGTAGCGTGCCGCCCTGGGTGGTGAGAAGACTGGCGAGCGTGCTGGCGGGCCAAGTGTTGCTGTTGGTGACGTAGTAGGCCTGGACCGCCGAGCGCAGCGTCTGGAGATTGGTCTTGGTGGAGCTCTGGCTGCCCTTGTCTGCGTAACCGGTGAATCTGGGGATGATCACGGCGGCCAGCACGGCGAGGATGACGACCACCATCAGGACCTCGATCAGAGTGAAGCCCGAACGATAATTACGATTGCGAATCGCCATTGGAGGTCCTCCGTTCTTGCGGACGGTTTTCGACTGTCGGGATCTTCATCATTATTATCACGCTGGGGGGTGTTTGGCGAATCCGGTCTGCCTCATTTCGCGACCGTGGACGAGATATCGGCGATTGGCAGGTAGATGGCGGCGGCGATCACACCGACGACCACGGTCATCGCCACGAGCAATACCGGCTCGATGACCCGGGTGAAGGCGCCTACCTCCAGCTCGACCTCTTTCACGTAGACCGCCGCGACCCGCTGGAGCATATCCGGCAGGGCGCCGGTCTCCTCCCCGACGCTCACCATGCTGGCGACCAGCTCCGGGAACAAGGGGGAGCGGGCCATCTCGGCCGAAAGCGTCTCGCCGGCCACGATGCTGCTCTGCAGTCGCCTGAGGGCGTCGACGATCGCGACGTTTCGCGCGCCCTTCTCGACGAGCGCCAGGCTGGCGGTGAGCGAGATGCCGGCGGCCTGCAGCGTGGCGAGGGTCTGCGTGATCTGCATCATGATCGACTTGAGCACCAGCGGTCCGATCAGGGGCAGCTTCAGGACCAGCTGGTGCAGGACGCGGCGACCCGTGTCGCTCTCGGCAAATCGCCAGAGCGCGAATCCCAGCAACGCGATCGCGATCGATAGCGCCAGCCAGTGACTTGCGATGAAGGCCGCTCCGCCGAGCAACGCGCTCGTGAGCGGCGGCAGGGGAGTGCCGGAATCGGCGAAGACCGCGCTCAGCTTGGGCAGGACGAAGACGACGAGAAAAATCGAAACGGCTATGGCCATGCAGAGCACCACCACCGGGTAGGCCAGCGCCGTGGTGATCTTGTCGCGCAAATCGCACTTGCGATCGAGGTGCTCGGCCAGGCGCATCATCGTCGTGTCCAGGGTGCCCGTCACCTCTCCGGTCTCCACCATCGCGGCGAACATCGGCGAGAAGAGGTCCGGACGCCGCGCGATCGCCTCCGAGAAGTCCTCGCCGCGGGCGACGTTTTGAGCCACCGTCTCCAGCGCGTCGCGCAGACCCTCGTTGCGCGTCTGACGGGAGAGAAGCTCCAGGCTCTTCACCAGCGGCAGCGCCGCTCCGAGCATCGTGTGCAGCTGCCAGGCCAGCGCCGACAGTTCCCGATCCGAGACGCCTCCGAAGCGCAGTCCCGTCGCGGGCCCGGAGGCCCGGATCGGCGCGGGCGCCTCGGGTTTCTTGGCCTCCGCGATCTCGATCGGAAGCAGACTGCGGGCCTTGAGGCCGTCGCGAACCTCGGACGCGGCGCCAGCGGCGACCGTGCCCTCCTGAAGATTGCCGCCGCGGTCGATGGCCCGAAAGTAGAACGTGGGCACGGCTTGCCTCGATCAGATGGACGAGACCGGCGCCCGCTCCTGCGTTTCGGGAGGCTGGATGACGCGCGTCAGCTCTTCGAGCGCCGTGAAGCCGGCCGCGACCTTGGCCAGCCCGAAGTCCCACATCGACACCATCCCGTTGTCGCGCGCCAGCGAGGCCAGCTCGCCGGCCGACTTGCCGGCCGTGATAGCCGTGCGGATCGACTCGGTGATCGTCATCATTTCGAGGATCGCAATCCGCCCCTTGTAGCCGGTTCCGCTGCAGTCCGCGCAGCCTGCCGCGCGGTAGAGGGCCGGCGCGTCCGCCAGCACTTGCAGCGAGTGTGCCGGGAGCTGTTCGCCTCCCGGGGCATACGGCTGCCGGCACTTCTGGCAAAGCTTGCGCACCAGGCGCTGGGCTATCGCCGCGACCACGGAGCTGGCGACCAGGTACGGGGGCACGCCCATCTCGACGAGCCTCACCATCGCGCTGGGCGCGTCGTTGGTGTGGAGCGTGCTCAACACCAAGTGGCCCGTGAGCGCGGCGCGAATGGCCGTCTGAGCCGTCTCGACATCGCGCATCTCGCCCACCAGGATCACGTCGGGGTCCTGGCGCAGGATCGATCTCAACCCCGAGGCGAACGTGATGCCGGCCTTGGCGTTCACCTGAATCTGGTTGATCTTCGGCAGGTTGTACTCGACCGGGTCCTCGATGGTGACCACGTTCTTGACCTGCGTGTCGATGCTGCCCAGGCAGGTGTAGAGCGTGGTCGTCTTTCCGCTTCCGGTCGGTCCCGTGACCAGGATCAGGCCGTGCGGCAGACTGAGCGCGGCCAGAAAACGATTCAGGTTGTCTCCGGAGAAGCCGATCTCGGACAGCCCGGAGGCCGCCACTCCGTAGTCGAGGAGGCGCATGACGACCTTCTCGCCGTAGATGCTGGGGATGGTGGAAACGCGCAGGTCGACCTGGCGCTCGGAGATGCGAATCCGCATGCGACCGTCCTGCGGCTGGCGCCGCTCGGCGATGTCCATCTCCGCCATCACCTTGATGCGGGAGACCATCGAACGATGCACCTTGCCGGGGATCGTCATCACGTCGCGCATGATGCCGTCGATGCGCTGGCGCACGCGCGAGTTGCGTTCCTCGGGCTCGACGTGGACGTCGCTGGCCTGGTCGCGGACGGCTCGCGCGAGGATCGAGTTGACGACCTGGACCACGCCGGCGTCCTCCCCGTCGTCCTCGCGCGCCTCCAGCAGCACGTCGTGCACCACGATGGCTTCCGCGTCTTCGCCCAGCTCCGGAATGGCCGCTTCGAGTTTCTCCTGGAGCTTCGGTTCCTTGGCGTAGATGCGGTCCAGCGCCTCGAGGATCTCCTCCTCCAACGCCAGCACGGGGGAGACGACGCACTTGGCGGCCGCTTCCAGGGCGTCGACGGCGTCGACGTCGAAGGGGTTGCGCATCGCGATGGTCAGCTGTCCCTCTGTCCGGGAGACCGGAGCCGCCAGGTAGCGCCGCGCGATCTCCTCGGGAATCCAGGCGCGCGCGGCGCGCTCGTCGGTTGGAGAGGCCAGCGTGGGAAGGAACGGGACGCCGCGGACGCTGCTGACGAACTCGCAAACTTCTTCGCGGCGCATCAAGTCGAGCTCGGCCACGGCATCGCGAAAGAGCGCGCCCGACGCGGCGCACTGCCCGAGCGCCCGGTTCACCTGACCCACGTCGAGCAGTCCGGCCTCGAGGAATTGCTTGCTCAACGGCTTGCGAATCTCGCCACCTCTTTGCCCACGCCGCCGGACGCTCGCCGGCCTCTTACCTAGATTGCCGCGAGACGGGCTTGTTGTCCAGCCTGGAGCGACTGGCACGGCAGCTGCATTTCCAGGGACAGATGCCCGTGAAGAGGAACCGCTCCGATAGCTGCCCCGAAGGCCACGTGAGCCCGAGAAACCGCGTCGACAGCGGACTCCGGGGCCTGGCAAGGTGCGCGGTCCGCGCCGCCGAAGGCGTCACCGGACGGATACGGCGGTACCGGGCTGTAACTACACGAACTTCAACCCTGATGACGGTGCCAGGCACCAGGAGGACCCCATGCGTCTGAAGACCTTCGCGATCTGCGCCGTGCTGCTCCTTGGAATCCCGGCGGTCCAGGCCCGGGCTGCCGATCCCTCGATCCCGCCCCTGGTGCGAGCCTTCGTGGAGTACCGGCAGAAGCCGGCCGAGGCGCGATCGAAGGCGGCCGGCACGTCGCGACAGTGGCTCACGGGAGTGCGCGTGGTGCGCAACGTCGAGTACGGCCGGGCTGGTTGGGCGTCGCTGAGGGCCGACCTGTACTTCCCCCAGCGGCGCCGCGAAAAGGCCCCCGCCGTCCTCTACATCCACGGCGGAGGCTGGGCGCTGGGCGACCGCTCCGAGGGCGAGATGGCGGGCTACCTGGCGCACTACGGCTACGTCGTGGCCTCCATCGACTACCGGCTTTGCTGGCTGGCCAAGTTCCCGGCGGCCGTCGAGGACTGCAAGGCTGCCGTGCGCTGGATGCGAGCCAACTCGCGGCGGCTGGGCGTCGATCCGGAGCGCATCGGAGTCTGGGGCGCCTCCGCAGGCGGGCATCTGGCGATGATGGTGGGCTGCGCGGACGCGAGCGCCGGCCTCGAGGGCAACAGCGGCAATCCCGGCATCTCGAGCCGCGTCCGCGCCGTCTGCTCCTACTTCGGACCCTCCGACCTGGCGGGCGAGTTCGCCAACCCGTTCTCCCTGGGCGGCCAGATCGTCCAGTTCTTCATGGGGCCCTTCCGCTCGCCGCGGGACTTCGTGGCCGCCAGTCCGGTCTCCCACGTTGGGCCCGGCGATCCGCCGCTCCTGATGCTGCACGGCGACCGGGACGGACTGGTTCCCTTCCGCCAGTCGCAGTTGATGTTCGACGCCTATCGCAGGTTCGGCCTCGACGCGACCCTGATTGCCGTGCGCAACGCGGATCACGGGTTCATGCCGAAGGACTTGCTGGCTCCAGTGACTCCGAACAGCGCCCAGCGCTGGAACATCGTCCTCTCCTTCTTCGACCGCCACCTCAAGGGAACGACTCTCTGCTCGGCGCGGTGACAGCGCGCACGAGTCGGCGATCGGCTAGAATTGCACCGAACCCGATGCGGCCCGGCACCCGGGCCGCGTCGCGGGGGAGGACGGTGAGCAGCAGATGATCTTCTCTATCGACACCTGGCTTCAGGGGCTCCTTTCGCACACGTGGCTGTACTTCCTGGCGTTCTTCGTCAACTGGTTCATTCCGGCCTATCTCGTGGCGCTGGGCGCCCGGACGGTCCTGCTGGAGACGCGGGGGCTGATGGTGCCTCGCACTGCGGGTCATCTGGGAGCGGCCACCAACCGCGCGATCACCATCGTGCTGGCGTCGTTCCTTCCCGGCTGGATTGCCGCGATGGCGGAGGATCTTCTTCTCCCCGGGCTTCACGAGCGGCTGGCGCTCCTGCTGGCGCTGGGAGCCGGGCTGTGCGTCAGCGGAGGCTGGTACTATCTGGTGCTGCGCCGCCGGTCAGCGCTGGATCGGGAGACGACTCGCACCTGCTGGCATGCGCTCCCGATGGCGGGGTTCGGCTGGTTTCTCTTGCTGGCGATGTTGGAGCGCAACCCGTTCTACATCCTGATGATGGCCGGCTGCCTCTGCGCCCCGGGACTCTTCTTCGCCTTCTTGCCGACTGTGCGCCAGCAGCTCGAGGCCCTGACTCCGCGCTCGGAGGCAGGCGACCGGTGCGTTCTCTGCCGGGAAGACATCGAGGCGCCCGGCGTCACCTGTGCCGGATGCCGGGATCGCTATCACCTGGAGTGCTGGACGTACAAGCCGGGTTGCGGGCGCAAGGACTGCCCGAGCTAGCCGTCAGGGAATGCCCAGGTTGCGCGCCATCACGGAGCGCACGTGCTCGAGGTGGGCCGGCAACTCGGCCTCCGACCAGCCGCGCGTGTCGAGTGATCGGCACCACGGGCGCTCCGGTAGCGATCGCCATCCAGAACGTGCCCTTCTTGAACGGTTGAAGCCCTGGCTCGGAGCGGCGCTGCCCTTCCGGGAACATCACGGTGCACATCCCGCCCCGCAGCTTGTCGACCGCCTTCTCCAGAGAGCGCACGGAGCCCACGCGCTGGGCGCGGTTCAGGAAGACCTGATCGGTCAGGATCGCCAGCTGTCCGATGAACGGATAGAGCCGGAACTCGTGCTTGACCACGTAGAACATCGGCAGCCCCCGCAGCACCCAAGGCACCGAGAAGATATCCAGAAGCCCTTGGTGGTTGCTGACGTAGATGGCCGGAGCCGCTCCCTGCAGGTGCTCGGTTCCCGTGACCCGCAGCTCGATGCCCAGCAGCAGCAGGTTCGTCCGGGCCCACCAGGGCATCCAGTACCAAATGAGGAAGTCGCGCCCCCGTCTCGTGAGCAGAAAGAAGAACCCCAGCGCGCCGTAGACGGCGAGCGCCGCGAAGCAGAGCAGGGTCCGGACCGTCACCTCGAGGCGAGGAGGGCAACGGAGGGACTCGGCGGCAGTTGTGGTCGCACCGTTCACGCGCGGAGGGGGGAAGGGAGATGCGTTGCGGACCCGGGGGCGAACGGTAGTTTAGCAGGGGAGCGGCCACTGCCGCGCGGGGGGGGGCGGGGGG
>JACQFU010000311.1 GCA_016199905.1 Candidatus Wallbacteria bacterium | reverse complement strand
GCCCAGAACGTCTACGACGTTGCCGTCGAAGTCCAGGATATCGACCCCCACTCGAGCTGCGGGAGCCACGTGAAATCGCACGTGAGAAACGATCGGCGGCGCGAAGGCATACGGTCCGGGCGAAGGCGTGAACTCCGCCGGAGAGGCCGCCGGCACCGAAGGGTCGGCGGGACCGTAGACCACCACAGCGTTCGACGGCAACGCCGACTGGTATGCCGCCATCGAGTAAGTATCGTGCGCCGGTAGAGCAAGGCCCGCGTCATCGGCGCCGTCAAAATCGACCTCGTGGTCGCCGGCCCCCAAAGGCTCGCGAAGTAGCAGCGTCCGCACCGGCAACCTCCGGGGATCGCTGAACTGGATGACGTAAGCCGAGACCTCCGACGCCTTGTCGAGCCGCAACCGCACCGTCACGGGACGGCCTGTCACCGAATCGGCGCTCCCTGCATAGTCGAGTCCGAGTATGGAGGCCAGTACTTGTGGACGGGGAACGCTCGCGGTCGTCACGCGGATACCGCCCGATTCGAGCTCGGCGACAGCAAAGTAGACGCCCGGCAGCACCAGTCTGCCCTGGTCGTCGGTTCCATCCCAGGCCAGGCTCGCGACGCCCGCTTGCACGGGAAGCGCGACTGCAAGCCGGCGCACCACGGCTCCGTCGCGAGCGATCACCCGCGCGTCCAGCGCGCCACCGGAACCGCAGCTCACGTCGACCCGCGTCTGAGATCGGGGCCCTCCCTGACTGAAGGAGTCGGGGAAACACTCCGCGCGGATTGCCGGACGCACCAGGATAGTCCGCTGCGTCGTCACCGTGGTGCCGTCCTCGCTCACGACGGCGAGGTTCGCAATTGACCTTCCCGGCGTCCGGTAGATGAATTTCACCGGTGCAGCCGAGGCTACGACGAGATCCGTTCTCCCGTCCCCGTCGAAGTCCCAGACGAACTGCCGTCCGTCTACGGAGCCCGGCGGCGCAGCTCCAGGAACCGCAGTGAACATCACCGCCAGAGGGGCGTCGCCCTCCGTCGACGTCGCCTCCACGCGAACCACCGGCCTGGGCACACTGCCGACCAGCACCGTGGCCGTTGCCTGCCCGGAACGTCCCGTCTTGTCGAAGACCCGGGCAGCCGGCCTGTAGACGCCGGGCGTCGAGTAGGTGAAGCTCACAGGGCGCGTACCGCTCACCGAAAGATCCACGACGCCATTCCCGTCGAAATCCCAGTCCACGCGCGAAACGGGATACATGCCGGTGGTCAGACCGGCCGCCAGTTGCACGGCCAGCGGGGCGCCTCCCGCGGACGGCACGGCCACGAGCTGCGCCGCGAGCGCTGCGGGTTCGTCCACGATAATGGTGATGTCGCGCAAGTCCGATCGCCCGTCGCTCGCGACGACGCGCAGCCGGGGGCGATAGACCCCCGCGCGGAAAAACGTGGTCTCGAACTCCACCGCGGCCAGATCCGTTCGGTCCACGTTCCCGTCCGCATCGACATCCCATTCGTACCGATCGATGGCGGAATCCTTCGGCCGGCCTAGCGGCGTGAGGCGGACCGTGAGTGGTGCGACTCCCCGTGTCGGGAAAGCGGAAGGCGCCGCGGCAAAGGGCTCGCCCACGTCGATCGTCTTGCTCGCGAAGGACGGGTCGAAGACTCGCGAACGCACCTCCAGAGTAGCGCTGTAACGGCCGGGGCGTGTGTACGTGTGCGTCGCGAGCGGAGAGGGGCCGAGGGCCGTGTCGACCCGGCTGTCGGACTCGAAGTCCCAGCGGTAGCTCGCAGGTGGATTGACGCCGGGGCTGCTCGCCGACGCGTCAAAGTGGACCGTCAGCGGCGCAGGACCGATCGTCGCCGAGACGGCAAAAGTTGCCGTCGGATCGCTCGAAAGCTGAAGGTTCAGGTCGAAGTTCCGATCGCCGAATCCTCCGTCCCGAGTGAAGACGCGAATGTACGAGGAGAACACCGAGCGGAAGGTGTAGACGTAACGCGTTGTCACATCGGCCGACGGAGAGCTGAAAACGAGGTAGTTCGCTCCGTACCCGAAGTGCACCTCGGTGCGGACGACCGGGTTCTCGGGATCGGACTGCGCGTGACTCGTGTACGTCACGGTCAACGGCACCGTTCCCGCCAGCGGCGCCGCTGCGCCTGCGAACGTCGGCGCCGCCGCGTAGACCGTCAAGTTCGTCGTTCGCTCCGCCCGTTGCCCACCCGGCGTGCTCACTCGCAGACGCGGAGAAAACGTACCGCCAAAACGGTACGTCACGGGCAGCGTGAGCTGGGCCTCGGTGGCCTGATCGTATACGCCGTCGCCGTCGATGTCCCATTCGTAGAGCAACGGTCCGGCGCCGGCAACGTGCGCGGCGGCGCTCAGCGTCGTCGAGAATGGGGCGTACTGATAGTTGGAGCCGGCGAAGAACGCGTCGATGACGGGCACGGGCCCCGTGCCGTTGGGGACCGAGACGTGCACGCCGACTCTGGCCAGCGCGCTCTTGCCGGCGTCGTCGGTGGTCCGCAGGCTGGCGAAGTAGTCGCCAGGCGACGAATAAGTGTGAGCTGCGTCTCCAGCGGTTGTGGAAACGGACTCCGGGGCGAAGAGGGCGTGGCCCGTGAAGTCCCACTCATAGCTCGCGATGTGCCGGCCAGCCGCGGCAATGGCGGTGCCCTGAAACTGCACCGCGAGCGGAGCGAACCCGGAGGACGGAGAAGCCGACGCCACAGGTCGCGGAACCTCGGATGCCGCAACCGCGATGGACACGACGTTGCTGGCCGCCACACCCCTATCCGAGATCGCCGTCAAGCGCGCGGCGAAGGTCCCGGCCGAATTGTAGGTGTGCGAAAGACTTGGAGTCAAAAGGTCCTGTGGAGATTCTTGGCCGTCGCCGAAGCTCCACCGATAGGTGGTTACTCGCCCCTCCGAGATCGAGGCCGCCCCGGAGACGGCCACCGTGAGCGGCGCAAATCCCTCCCGGGGAGTGGCGCTGGCCAGCACCGTGGGAGCCACGCCCGGCGGACCTGTGACCACGACCGTCACCGAGGCCGCGGCAGTTCGTCCGAGGCTGTCCGAAACGGTCACGCTAGGCGAGAAGGCGCCTCCGCGCGTGTAGGTGAACTGCACCGCGCGGCCGTCCGGGTAGGACTCCACGCTGCTCCCGTCGCCGGTGTAGTCCCATCGGTACGCCAACACGGGAACGAAGGGGGAGGCGGCCTTGGGTGCCAGCGAGACGGTCAGCGGCGCCGTGCCCCGCTGCGCGCTCGTCTGGAGCGTGACGGACGGACGGCCTGCGCCGACGTTCAGCGCGATTCCAGCCGTGGCCGTGTTCCCGGCAGCATCCGAGACTCGCACCACGGGCCGGACCGCGCCCGGGGTCAAGTACGTCGCGGCCATTGTGGAGCGAGTGCCCGCAGCCAGGGAGCCCGGGTGCTCGAAGGTGCCATCTCCGTCGAGGTCCCACTCGACCCGCGAAAACCGGCCGTCCCGCGGGTTGCTCCCGGATGCGATCAGGTTCGCCGTGAACGGCGCGTCGCCCGAGACGCGCTCCGCACCCAGGGTCACGGCAAGGCCTCCGACCCGGACCACGAGAGAGGAGTCCTGTCCGGCGAGACCGCGCGTGTTCACGACGCGAACGCTCGGGGCGTAGACGCCGGGAAAGGAGTAGCTGTGAGTCACGGCGACGGGCGCCGTCCGCGTGAGGTCCACCGCTCCGTCGCCGTCGAAGTCCAACTCCACGCTCGCCACCTGGGTCCCGGGGGTGAGCATCGCGACCGAAAAAGTCACAGGCTGCCCCGCCGCGCACACCGCCGGCTCGGCGGACCCTACCGGCGAGGGGGCGGAGAACACGGCGTCTCCGGGAAGCGCCGCCACATCATTGGGAGTGCGAACCTCGTTCGACTCCAACAGCACCTTCCCAGCGGCCGAGAACCTGCGCAATCGGCGGGCCGCGGGCTCGGCGACCCACACGTCGCCCGAGAGCGGCTCCACCGAGAGGCGGGCGCCGACGGTCACTCCCTCCACTCGCAGCACCTCGGCACCCGCGCGGTCGAGCCGCACGAGAGCGCCGCCGGAATCGGCGATCCAGAGGCTGCCGTCGAGGGGATCGAAGGCCAGCGCCGCAGGCGCGAGAAAACCCGAGACGTCGAACAGCAGACCCACCCCCGACGAGAAGAAGCGACTGGCCTGCCTTCCGACGGGGTCCGACGCCGCGGCGCTGCCATCGGTCGCGTCGACCGCAATCCCGGCGGCCCCGGACAGTCCGGCCACAGCGAGGTGAAAACCCGAACTGAAGCGCACGTCGTAGCCGGAAGGAGCGTTGGCGTCGAACCTGAAAAGCGGCCCCTCGTCGGCGCCGGCAGCCCAGAGGACACCCCGCCGCGAGTCGAGCGCCGCTCCTTTCACTCCCGACATGCGCACGATGCGGCGCACACGGTCTCCCGCCGTGGCCAGGCTCGCGGCTCTGCCCAGGCTGGCCGGCACCCTCAACAACTCGCCTCGCAGCGGATCCGCTACCCAACAGCACGTCGTGGCTGGTTCGGTCGAAAGCGACTCGATCCGCCCGAATCCCGAGACGTCCGCCTGCAAGTCGCCGGCTGCCGAGTACCGTCGGAGCCGCGTCGCGCCGCAGGCCACCCACACGCCTCCGTCCGCCGGGTCGGCCGCCAAGCGCGTCGGCGCGTCGATGGGAATGCGCAACCGAACTACGCCCGTCTTCGGATTCAATCGCAGCACCGCTGCGGCGCCGCCGTCGGCGACCCAGACGTCCTCGTGTCGCCCCACGCGGGCGAAGTTCGCTCGCAGGATCTCCAGGTCGGCCGCGCCCACTCGGCCGTCAGCGTTCAGGTCCGCTCGCTCGTCGAATCGCGGTTCCCCACGGGAGGCGCCGAACGCTCTCGCCAGCGCCATGAGGTCGGCGGCGTCGACCCGCCCCGAGCCATCCAGATCCCCTTCGAGCCCCCAAGCCGCGGTCGGCGGGAGAAGGCAGCACAGCAACAACGGGAGCCAATAGATGATTTTGCTCCTGCCCATCACGGCCCGCCCCCCGCGGGCAGGACGATCGTCCTGGTCGATGGAACGAGCACTCCGTATCCCCGGTCCGCCCTCAGAGAGAACGGCG
>JACQFU010000062.1 GCA_016199905.1 Candidatus Wallbacteria bacterium | reverse complement strand
TCGCGAGGGCCAGGGGGAGGAGTGAACGCGTACCTTTCGGTTCAGGGCGTCAGTCAACTCAACGTACCCCGCGCCAGCGGCTCGGTCGGCAAGGTGCTGTTCGTGCATGACTTGGAGATGACGGGTGAGGTCGGGGATGAGGCGTTCCGGCAACACGCTGATGCGATCCTTGCGGCCCTTGCCATCCCGTACAACTACCTGTCGGCCATCAAAGTCCACATCCTTGACCCGCAGACGCAATCCTTCCAGTAGTCGGAGTCCCGCTCCGTAGAGCAGCGACGCCACAATTCTCGGCACTCCGTTCATGTGTTCGAGGACCGTTCGCGCCTCGTTGGCCGTCAGGACCGTGGGCACTCGCTCCGGCAACTTCGGCCGGAGGAGTTCCGGTTGGTCGGGTTGAAGTCGCTCAGAGAGTGGTCGGTGGAGCACCTTCCCGAACAGAAACAGGAGGGCCGCAGTGGCTTGGTTCTGCGTGGAGGCACTCACTTTCAACTTGCGCACAAGATGATCGAGGAACTGCCGGACCTCGTTGGGCCCCAGTTCAGCGAAGGGGCGGGCGCCGGCGAACGCACGAAACCTGCGCACCCAACTGACGTAAGCAACCTCCGTCCGTGGGCTGAGATTGCGGAGACGTAGTTCTGACCGGAGCAGATCGATCGTGGTCTTACGCACTCCTGTCGCGGCCATAGCGGGTTTTCCTGATGCGGTCTTTGGCTGATCCATGGTCGTGTAGTCTCCTTTCAGACTTTGAGGAGCAAGAGTAGAACAGCCGAGAATCTGGAGGCGCTGAAACCGGCTGAAACCGGCTGACATCGACTGACACCGACTGACACCGACTCAAACAAGCCGCCGCAGAACTTCACGAGGCGTGCTTACGCGGGCGGCAACCGATCATCAGCGTGTGCAGGGCTTGGGAGCCGGCCGGCAACTGGTGAGGCGGCGACGGAAGCTCGGTCAGCCGTCGCGCCTGCAACTCACTGGTATCTGTGGTACTCTGATGTTGGAAGCGGCCAGCCGCACTGACACGAACGACCATGACTCGAGCGCAAGCCTACATACTCACGGGGCATTTTGAGGGCCGGGATAGTATCCGGCTGGATGAGCCTGTGGACGACGCTCCAGGTTCTGCCGTGAGGGTCACGGTTGTCGTAGAGCCCGTTGCTACACGCGCTCGGCGTAAGAAGCTTGCCGTCAATGAGCAGCCGCGGGCTCGCCTCGATGCGTTCGAGCGACTCGTTTCCCAACCCATCACCAACGAGGACCGGCAGTTCTGGAAGCAACTCGTGGAAGAGCAGCACGAAGCGCGCAAGCTCGGGACATCAGCACCCGAAGACGTGTGATGCCTTTCGTGCTCGACACCAACATCGTTGGCGAGCTCCTGCGGGAAGAGCGGGGAGTGGTCGCCCATACTCGAAAGCAGCTTCGCCGAAAGCAAGCGCTGCTGATGTGTCCGGTCGTCCTCTACGAGCTTGAGCGCGGACTGCTGGCGAAGCCAGGCGCCACGAAGAAACGGGCCCTGCTCGCAGAGTGGCTGGATGTGCTCGAGTACAGGGAGCTCGACCGTTCGGTGTGGATGGAAGCCGCCAGACTTTGGGCGGACAGCCGTCGAACTGGTCGCCCGCACAGCGACGACGACCTGCTCATCGCTGCCTTCGCAAAGGTTCACGGCGCGATCCTCGTCACGCGCAACAGGCGCGACTTCGAAGGATTGGGTGTTCGCCTGGAGGGCTGGGACCAATCATCATGATGTTTGTTGAGCGGGCGTAGCGAGCGGACCGACGGGCTCGAGGCAGAGCGACGAGTTCGACGCCAGTCTTATCGGCGTCGCGTCGAGCGGAGCGCCCCCGTCTGCCAGGGCGCGCGGAACCGCAACGGGCAGATGGTTCTCGCCCTGAACCACGATCTGGGTCTCGCGCGCCTCGCTGTCGATCACGCCGTCGCTGGTGCGCAGCCCCGGGGAGTAGACGCCGGCCGCGGCAGGTGTGAACGTCGGCGTCGGGACTCGAGCATCGCTGAGTTGCGCCCCGCCCCTCCCCGGAGTCCAGGAGTAGGACAGCGCTGCCGAGGAAGTGGTCGGAGGCAAGCTCGCCGAGCCATCGAGCGTCACGAAGGTCCGCAGCGAAGCCGGGTCGAACGGGTCCGGGATCGTCGGCGCAGGCGTGCCGTCGGGCGTCTGTCCGAGGCCAACGACCTGCGGCTTGCCCGGATCTGCCCGGAAGCTGAAGAGGAAGGCCGACGCCGGGAGGTAGCCGTCGAAGGAAGCCTCGGGATCGGTGAAGTTGACCTCATCGATGTCGAATCGAGCTTGTCTCACGATCCGGCCCGGATTGAGGGCGTAGCGCAGAGTGGCGATGGGGCCGTCTCCCAGAACCGCGAGCGTGAGAGAGTAGAAGAGATGCCGCGTCTTCCCGAGCTCGAAGGGAAGGTTCTCGCCAAGCACGAAGCCTTTGCGTTTTGGCTCCGGTGCGAGGACCGAGCCCAGGGGAGTGAGCAGATCCACGTTGAAGACCACTGCCGCCACGCGGCTCGTCGGCGAGTTGAGTATCACGGCGTCAACATCGACCTCGGTCGACGATACCAGCCGTGGGTTCGACAGGAAGAAGCTCGGCTGGCCGATCCCCGGTGGAGTCAGCTTGTCCAGGCGAAACTGCCCCGTCGCGAAGGCACC
Source organism: Candidatus Wallbacteria bacterium (assembly GCA_016199905.1). Taxonomy (GTDB): domain Bacteria; phylum Muiribacteriota; class UBA6191; order JACPRK01; family JACPRK01; genus JACPRK01. The sequence continues at coordinate 1,364 of JACQFU010000062.1, read as the reverse complement.
GGCGGCGTCCGACACGCGCACCGCGAAGGATAGCGGGCTGAAGTCGAAGACCGTACCCGAGAGGACGCCGTCTGCGGACAGGTGGAGGCCGGATGGCAGACTGCCTTGCGCCGGGCTCCAGGATGCGGGCGGCCGGCTCACCGAGGCCGTGAGGGTGATGGAGAAGCTGGTCCCGACGACTTGTGCGGGAAGAGCCGCCGCGGTGAGGATGGCAGGCGCTTGCGGGTCGGCAATCGCGATGCGGAATCCGACGGCCGAAATGGCGAGCAGTTGCGGGGCCGAGTCGCCCGGTGCCGTGGCGACGAGTGAGGCCGAGTAGCTACCGTTTCCGGCTGGGCTTGGAGTCAATGGAGTTCCACACCAGAGGATCGGCGCTGGGCGTCATCTCGGCGCCATAGACGAACCCGTGGCCGGAGAACTGCAGGTCGGCGAGCTGCCCCGTGCCGTCGATGCGAATGCGCGGCGCGCTTTTCGGCGCTCGATCGAAGACTGCCGTGAGCGTCGCGGGCGCGCTGTCCTGAAGGGTCGTAGTGGCGGCCGAAAGCGTCAGCGAGGCCGTGAGCGGGCGCAGGATCGGCACCGAGATCCCGCCTGAGACAAGCGCGACGTCCACGGGTCCGCGCAGGTCGTCGGCCTCGAGCAACCTCAGCCCCACCGGCAGGACCGCCACGGACGGCGGATACGGTTCCACGCGGAATCGCACGGACACAACGTCGCCTTGCGGCAGGCGCGCCGTGTCCGTGAAGGCGTCCAGCGAGACCTCCGTGTCGATTTCGAAGAGGCCGTCCGGGGAGGTCTTGCTTTCCCAAAGCACATGACTCGCGTTCGAGTAGTCGGCGCCCTCTTGGATATCCGATCCGGTGAGCGAGGCGTCGTGCGTGACGGCCAGTTTGAGCCACTTGAGCTTGGGCGTGGTCAGGTGCTGAAGACGGACCGACACTGCGACGAGGTCGCCGACGCGGGCCGGTGCCGTCGTCACAGTCAAGGCGGCCTCTTGCGCATGAGAGGCCCGCGAAGCCGTCCAGCACCCGACAACCAAAAGGGCTATCGCCAGCCTTCGGTGGTTCACGATCCGCCCCGGTCCTTTCAGCCCCCAGCCTTCGACACCCAGGAGGATCATAGCAGCAAGAGCTGTTCCTGAAGAGCTTCCCGCCGGGGCGCCTCGACGAAGAGAATTCCCGCGAAAGCAGGCCGCCGGGCGGTGATGCCGCCCGGCGGTTGGGTTGTCTGTTCGTCCCGGCAACGCTAGTAGATCGTTTTCAAAACAACATGGCAGTGAAGAGAAAGACTTTCAACACGGAGGCGCAGAGACACGGAGGTTTCTCTCTGCCTCTGTGGCTTCGTGTCTCTGTGTTAGGTCTTTC
>JACQFU010000272.1 GCA_016199905.1 Candidatus Wallbacteria bacterium | reverse complement strand
GCCTGGGCCGGTGCCGCCTTCGGCTTCTCGGTCGCGGAGGCGGGGTTGTTCTTCCAGGCCTGGTCCCAGGCGTGGGATCTCTGGGGCGTGACCAGCACAGGGCCGGCGACCTTCGGCATCGTGCCCGGCACGGGCGCGTCGGGGCCTTCCGGACGGATTCCCTCGCCGAAGTGCAGGACCATGCAATCCCTGTTGTAGCCCGCGATCTCGTAGTCTTTCGACATCACCAACGAACTGGTAGGGCAGGCCTCCACGCAGAAGCTGCACCAGAGGCACTTGTAGATATGGATGTCGAACATCGGCGCGTAGCGCGCCTTGCCCTTGCCAGCGCCGGTCATGCTGATGCAGTCCGCCGGGCAGGCCTTGGCGCACAGCTCGCAGCTGATGCAGGTGGCGATATCGTTGAAGAGCATCCCCCGGAATCGCTCGGGAAACGGCGGCTTCGCCTCCGGGTACTGCACGGTCACTTCCCGGGTGAACATGTGTTTCAGGGTGACCTTCATCCCGATCAACGTCGAGACGACGGCGTACCAGATGTCCAGGAGATACCTCTTCATAGCTACCTTCTCGTGGCCCTACTCACTGGGACCCGGGGACTACGGGGTGCTGGAGCGCCCACAGGATAGCACCCAGAGTCGTAGGGGGCAAAAGGAAAAGGGGCTGCGGGCCGCGGGCTGCGGGCTACGGGCCCCGGGCTACCGGCTACGGGCTACGGGCCCCGGGCTACGGGCTACGGGCATTCCGATGTCGGCATCTCGGAAAGGGACAACCGAGGATTGGTCCGTGCGCTGCCGCCTCTGGCTTCAGCCCCAAAGCCCCAAGCCCGGAGCCCGGGGCCCGTAGCCCGTAGCCCCAAGCCCAACCCCTACCTGCCCGCGTGGTGCGCGACCTTGAGCCTTGTCTCGGCGCGCGTCAGCGCGGCACGCATCAGTTCGCGATCCACGTTCGGGTCGTCCAAGTCCTCGAGCGCTTTCCGGGCCCGATCCGCGGCCACCTTGGCGCGGTTCAAGTCGATCTCGGGCGCCAGCTCGCCGCCGTCGGCGAGCACGATCGCGTTGTTCCCGGAAACCTCGAAGAACCCACCCAGCAGCGCCATTCGCGCCAACTGGCCGTCGGCCTGGCGGATGGTCAGCTCGCCCAGCCCCAACTCCGCGACCAGGGGCAAGTGGTGGGCCAGGATTCCGAAGTAGCCCAACCTGCCCGGCGCCGTGACGCTCACGGCCTGGCCGGAATAGATCAGACGTTCCGGAGTGACGACCTCGATGTGAAAGCTCGCGTCAGCCATGGTGGGTGCTAGGTGTCAGGTGTCAGGTCTTGGTTGTCTAGGCTCTTTGGCTTGAACCTCAGCCCTGCATGCGCTTGGCCTTCTCGACGGCCTCTTCAATGGAGCCCACCAGGTGGAACGCCGTCTCGGGAAGCTGGTCGTGCTTGCCTTCCAGGATCTCCCGGAAGCCGCGGATGGTCTCCTTGAGCGGCACGTACTTGCCGGCCGTGCCGGTGAAGACCTCCGCCACGTGGAAGGGCTGCGACAAGAAGTTCTGGATACGGCGCGCGCGGGCCACCACCAGCTTGTCGTCGTCCGACAGCTCGTCGATGCCCAGGATCGCGATGATGTCCTGGAGGTCCTTGTAGCGTTGCAGCACCGACTGCACCTCGCGGGCCACGCGGTAATGCTCCTCGCCAACGACCAAGGGCGACAGCAGCCGCGAGGTCGAGTCGAGCGGGTCGATGGCGGGGTAGATGGCGCGCTTGAAGAGGTCGCGCGAGAGCACCGTCGTGGCGTCCAGATGGGAGAACGTCGTGGCCGGAGCCGGGTCGGTCAGGTCGTCGGCAGGCACGTAGATGGCTTGCACGCTCGTGATGGAGCCGCGCTTGGTGCTGGTGATGCGCTCTTGCAGCGCCGCCATCTCCGTGGCGAGCGTGGGCTGGTAACCCACGGCGCTCGGCATGCGGCCCAGGAGCGCGGAGACTTCGCTGCCGGCCTGGGTAAAGCGGAAGATGTTGTCGATGAAGATGAGCACGTCCTGGCCCTTCTCGTCGCGGAAGAACTCAGCCATCGTGAGGCCCGATAGGCCCACGCGAAGCCGCGCGCCTGGAGGCTCGTTCATCTGGCCGAACATCAGGACGGTCTTGTCGAGCACGCCCGATTCCTTCATCTCCAGCCACAGGTCGTTGCCCTCGCGGGTGCGCTCCCCTACTCCGCAGAAGACCGACACGCCGCCGTGCTTGGTGGCGACGTTGTGGATCAGCTCCGTGATGAGCACGGTCTTGCCGACGCCGGCGCCGCCGAACAGGCCGACCTTGCCGCCGCGGGCGTAGGGCTCCAGCAAGTCGATGACTTTGATGCCCGTCTCGAAGGGCTCGCTCACCACGCCTTGCTCCTCGAAGGGCGGCGGCGCACGGTGGATGGGCTGGCGGTGGTCGTGCTTGACCGGTCCCAGCTTGTCGATCGGGTTGCCCAGCAGGTCGAAGAGCCGACCCAGGGTCCCCTCGCCGACGGGGACGGTGATGGGGCCGCCCGTGCAGACCGCTTCCATCCCGCGCACCAGGCCGTCCGTGAGGTCCATGGCCACGCAGCGCACCACGTTGTCGCCCAGGTGCTGGGCGACCTCCGCCACCAGCGTGCGGTCCCGCTTGGGGTCCGCGATCGTGATGGCGTCGTAGATCGCCGGCAACTGGTCCACCGGGAACTCGACGTCGAGCACCGGGCCGATGATCTGCTGGATGTGGCCCTTGGCGAACGCGCGGTCGGCCGCCGGCGCCGGGGTCGCGCCCTCGACCTTTTTCTTGGACGTTGCGGATGCCTTGCTGGTGGTTGCCATGTCAACTCCTGATTTCAGTCGGAATAGATCTGGTCGAATCGAGGTCTCTCAGCCCTGGGCCGCGAGCGCCTCGGCGCCGTTGACGACCTCGAGCAGCTCCTTGGTGATGGTGGCTTGGCGGGCCTTGTTGGCCGCCGTCGTGAGGTCGCTGATGACGTCGCCGGCGCTGTCGGTGGCGTTGCTCATCGCCGTCATCCTCGCCCCCTGCTCGCTGGCCATCGACTCGAGCAGGAACTTGTACACCTGGTTGCGGACGAACTTCGGGAGCAAGGCCTTCAGCAGCTCTGCGGCGGCGGGCTCGAAGATGTACTCCTTGTCCGCCGCGGGTCGCCCCGCGCTCGAAGCCTCGACCTTCGCGGTCTGGCCGGGAGGTTCTATCGGCAGGAATTTCCCCACGTGGGGACGCTGCCGCATCGTGGTGATGAACTCGGTGTACGCCACGTGCACCTCGTCGGCCTTGCCGGAGGTGTACATGCCGGTCATGGCGTCGGCGATCGTCTGCACCTCCGAGAAGGGGCTGTTGACGCCGATCTGGCTGAAGCTCTGCAGGACGTTGTAGCCCCGCTTCCGGAAGTAGAGCGTCCCCTTCTTGCCGATCGTGATGAGCTGCACAGACGTGCCGCCCAGCTCGTCGATGAACGTCTGGGCTTTGCGTATGATGTTGTTGTTGAAGCTGCCGCAGAGCCCTTTGTCTCCGCTGATGACGACCACGCAGGGGTTCTTGCGCCCCGGCCGCGGAGTCAGCAGCGGGTGATCGATGCCGACCGTGAAGGGACCGACCTCCTCCACCAGTTGCTTCATCTTCAGCGCGTAGGGCTTGCCGGCCGTGACGCGCTCCTGCACGCGCCGCAGCCGCGCCGCCGCCACCATCTTCATGGCGGAGGTGATCTTCTGGATGTTCTTGACGGTGCGGATCTTACGGCGCACCGCCCTGAGAGACAGGGCCATCGGGGTTCACCTCAAGCGGTCGCCTGCGCGCCGGCCGCCGGCTTGCCGGAATCCACCGGCGGCTTGACAACCTTCTCCGAGGTCTCCGAGGCGGCGGGCGCCTTGGAGGCCTGCTTCTGGAAGTAGTTCGCCTTGAAGTCGGTGAGGGCCGTGGTGAGCTTGGCGGCCAGGTCCTCCTTGAGCTTCTTGGTCTTGTCCAGCTCGCCCGTGATCTCCGGATAGCGCTGCCTCAGGAACGTCAGCATCTCCGTCTCGAAGCGCTTGATCTGGTTGGTGGCGAAGTCGTCCAGGAAACCCTGGTTGCCGGCGAAGATGATGAGCACCTGGTCGCAGACCGACCTCGGTTCGTACTGCAACTGCTTGAGCACTTCCACCATGCGCTCGCCGCGGGCCAACTCCGATTGGGTAGCCTTGTCGAGGTCGCTGGCGAACTGCGCGAAGGCGGCCAGTTCGTTATACCGCGCCAGGTCCAGCTTGAGCTTCTTGGCGACTTCCTTCATCGCGTGGGTCTGCGCGGCGCTGCCGACGCGGGAGACCGAGAGGCCGACGTTCACCGCGGGCCGGATGCCGGCGTAGAAGAGGTCGCCTTCCAGGTAGATCTGGCCGTCGGTGATCGAAATGACGTTCGTCGGGATGTACGCCGTCACGTCGCCGGCCTGGGTCTCGATGATGGGCAGCGCCGTCAGCGAGCCGCCGCCCAAGTCGGCGGAGAGCTTGGCCGCGCGCTCCAGGAGCCGCGAGTGCAGGTTGAAAATGTCGCCAGGAAACGCCTCTCGGCCCGGGGGGCGGCGCAAGAGCAGCGACATCTGCCGGTAGGCGTTGGCGTGCTTGGAGAGATCGTCGTAGACGATCAGGCCGTGCTTGCCCTTGAGCATGAAGTACTCGCCCATCGAGACGCCAGTGTACGGACTGATGTACTGCAGCGGGGCCGGGTCGGTGGCCGTGGCGCAGACGACGATGGCGAAGTCCATCGCGCCGTGTTTGGTAAGCGTGTCGACGACCCCGGCGACGGTCGACTGCTTCTGGCCGATAGCGACGTAGACGCAGATGACGTCCTTGCCCTTTTGATTGATGATGGTGTCGAGGGCAATGGCGGTCTTGCCCGTCTGGCGGTCGCCGATGATCAGCTCGCGTTGGCCGCGGCCGATAGGGATCATCGAATCGATCGCCTTGATGCCGGTCTCCAGCGGCTCCTTCACGGGCTGGCGCTGGATGACGCCGTAGGCCTTCACCTCGATCCTGCGCGTCTCGTGGGTGACGACGGGACCCTTGCCGTCGATCGGAACGCCGAGCGCGTTGACCACGCGACCGATCAGCGCCTCGCCGACGGGGACCTCGACGATGCGGCCGGTCGTCTTGACCTGGTCGCCTTCCTTGATCTGCTGATCGGAGCCAAGGATGACGACGCCGACGTTGTCTTGCTCGAGGTTCAGCGCGATGCCGAAGATGCCGCCGGGGAACTCGACGAGCTCGCCGGCCATGCAGCTCTCGAGCCCGTAGACGCGGGCGATGCCGTCGCCCACCTCGGTGACGATCCCCACGTCGACCATGTGGAGGTCCTTCTTGTAGCCCTCCAGCTCCTTGGTCAGGATCGCCGTAATCTCTTCAGGTCTGGTTGCCATCGGTCAACTCCAATTCGTCTTTTCAGTCTTGTTGGCCGTAGGTTCAGTCGAACACGACCCGGGCGGCCTTCAGCTCGATGCGCAGTTGCTCCAGGTGGTGGCGTACGCTGCCGTCGATCTGCTTGTCGCCGTAGCGGATGATCATCCCGCCCAGCAGCGAGGGCTCCAGGCCCTCCTCCAGAATCACGTTCTTGCCCGTCAACTTCGCGAGCGCTTCGTTGATGAACTTGCGCTCGTTGGCCGCCAGCGCGATCGCTGTGCGCACCTGGGCCACAATCTGATTGCGGTGGAGATGCACCAGCCGCGCGTACTCGTCTCGCAGCCGGGGCAGCACCTCCTGGCGTCCCTTCTGGAGCACCAGCAGGATGAACCGCAGCGTGAGCTCGTGCAGCCGGCCCGAGAAGGCCTTTTGCACGAGCTGCGCCTTGTGATCGTGGGACACCTGGGGGTGGCCGAGGAACAGGACCAGGTCGGGCGACTGCTTCAGGACGTCGGCGACGACGGCCAGGTCGTCGCCCACGGGGTCGACCGTGTCGGTCGACACGGCGGCCCCGAAGAGCGCCCTGGTGTAGCGGTGGCTCAGTCCGGAACCGATCATGACGGTTTCACTCCGTGCTCGATGATGTCATCGATGAGGGCCCGGTGGGACTTCTCGTCGATGTTCTTCTCGATGAGCTTCTCGGCGGCGAGGATGGCCAGGTCCACGACCTTGTCCCTCATCTCGACGAGGACCTTGTGGCGTTCGCGGTCCATCTCCTGACGGCCGCGTTCCAGGAGCTTCTCCGTTTCGGCGCGGGCGTTCTCCAGCAGCTCGTCCTTGGTGGCCATGGCTTCCTTCATCGCTTGCTGGATGCGGTCGCGCGCCTCGGTCTCGATCGACGCGATCCGGCGCTGGTACTCCTCGCGCATGCTCTGCATCTCGAGGGAGTTGCGCTCGGCCTCGTCCATCTTTTCCTTGATCCGGCGCTCCCGGTCCTCGATGGCCTCCGAAAGCGGGCCGAACAGGTACCGAGAAAGCAGTGGGAAAAGGAGCAGGAAGCCGCCGATCTGGACGAGCAGATCTCTTCCGTTGATTGCGAGGTTTTCGAGCATGTCAGATCACGTGCCTCCTCCAGCACGTCAGTCGCTGAGGATCAGTGGGCTGCGGGCGCGGCCGGAGCGGAGGCCTCGGCCTGGACGGCCTTCAGCATGTCCGCGGTGGAGGGCAGAGAGGTGTACAGCATGAAGAACATGAGCAGCGCGTAGATGACGAGCGACTCGATGAGGGCCAGCGCGATGATCATCGCCAGCTGGATCTTGCCGGCGGCCTCGGGCTGCCGAGCGATGCCTTCCAGGGCGACGGCGGCGGCCTTGGCCTGGGCCTGGGCGGCGGACAGAACAGCGAGCGGAAGGCCGAAGCCGACTGCGATTGCCAGAGCGACAAAGTAACCCATTTGAACTTCCTCCTCAGGTCAGTCTTGCGGGTATCCGGTTTTCAGTGGGTCTGGGGCGCCGGCACCATGCCCGCGTCCCCGGTCTTGGATTCAATGACTGGAGTGGCTGCTTTGAGTCGCAGGGCCCCCCTCGGCGTGCCCATGCTCGTCTTCGTGGGAGTCGTGGTCCGCGTGCTCCGTCGCCACCGTCAGATAGATGGTCGTGAGCATCGTGAACACCAGGGCCTGAATGAAGCTGGTGAAGATCCCGAACAGCATCATCGGGAACTGCACCGGCACGGGGATGAATTTCAGGACGATCGGCGAGAGCCCCACCAAGACGACGATGACCTTGTCCTCGCCGAAGATGTTGCCGAACAGCCGGATCGACAGCGACAGCGGCTTGGCGAACTCGCCGATGATATGCACGGGCACCATCAGCGGCCCCAGCCAGACGGGCTCGCCGACGAAGTGCGCCAGGTACTTCTTCAAGCCGTGCGTGCGAAGTCCGTGGTACTGGACGAAGACGAACGCGCAGGTGGCCAGCGCGATGGTCGTCGACAGGAACGCCGTCGGCGACATCATCCCCGGGATCAGCCCCGTGAGATTGCAGCAGAGGATGAAGAGGAAGAAGGTGCCCAGAAGCGGCGTGAACTCCTTGCCGCGCGGCCCCATGATGCCGCAAACGAAGTTGTTGAGCGACTCGTAGACGAACTCGAGCACGTTCTGCAGCCCGCGTGGCGCCAGGTGCAGCCGGCGAGTCCCGATGTAGGAGATCCAGACCAGCGCGAACATCACCACCCAGGTGATGAGAATCCAATCCGGTAAGCCCGTGAGGTGCGTGCCGAGGTGGAGCCAGCTGCCTTCGTGATGTCCGCAGGCGAAGCCGTGGTGTGCGGCGCTGGACGCGCCCTCGTGCGCCGCGGCTGCTGCGCCGTGGGCCGCCTCGGCGGCTATCTCGGATGCGTATAGGGCTGCCACTGCGTTCCTCTCTCGAAACTTCCGGGGCCGCGCGCCGGCGGGACCCGGGGCCGGTTGAAATGCGATGGACCTAGTCGGATCGGTGGCGCCAGGAGAAGGCGATGGCGTTCCCGATTACGGCTGCCTGCACGATGGCGAACCCGAAGACGAATTCCAGGGGATCGACCCACTTCCAGACGAGCAGCGGGTAAAGCAGCAGGAGGACCAGGGGATACTTCACGAAGATCAGGAATCCGGCAAACCCGAGATGCCTCTTCCCGCCGTCTCCCCCCAGGAACCGTTTCAATTCCAGGGGCAGCGAACCCAGCAGGACCAGGCCCACGGCTGCACCCGCCACGAGGCCCCAGAGGTGCCCGCGGCCGGTCTTGCCGGCATAGACATGAATCGCCGTCGCCAGTCCGATCCCGATCGCCACCGTCAACGACACGGCAACGGCGAATCGGCGCAGGGTTACTCTCGGTAGCGCGCCTGCCTGGGGCGCCGGCTCAACAGACATCGCGATCGCTTCCCTCGAAGCGCTTGGCGGTCCGATAGAGCTGCAAGAACCCAGCGGCCATTCCCGCGAACACCCAGACGGCGATCATGACTGGCGCCGTCCCCAGCCAGCGGTCCAGTCCGTAGCCGATCGCGGCTCCGATCGCGAGGCAAGCGACGAGGTTCGTTCCGATCATGGCGGCCATGCCCCAGGAGAGAACCTCACGCCTCTCGCGGTCCGGGCGGTCCATGGGTCCTGTACACCTCCCGTGGAGCCCCGAAGCCGGAGATCCCGCATCCAGAAAAGAATCGCCGATGCTGAGGACCGCGATTGTACACCGCGTCCCCCGCGTAGTCAATATGATTTCGCCCCTGCCGGTCTCGTTTTCCTACGCCGTTTTTCTGGCGAAGATGACCCGGTAGACGTCGTAGATGTCCTCGATCGTCGGCAGCGCAAAGCCCAATTCGTGCAGGATGCTCTCCCACTCCTCGCGTGTGTCGTAGCGTTTCGTGAGTTCGCCGCGGCTCTCCAGCAACGCGATCTGGCCGCGGTCCTTCAGGACTCGGCGCATCTCGCGCACGGCGCTGATCTTCTGCTCGTGCGACAGGTGCACCAGCATGAAACCGGACGTGACGACGTCGAAGGCCCCCGTGCCGAACGGGAGCGTCGTGGCATCGCCACGGCACAACGTCAGCTTGGTCATGTTGGCGTTCTTGCGGCCCTGCTTCTCCGCCTTCTTGCGAGTGCGCGCCAGCATCTTCGGGTGCAGGTCGAACCCCACGACGCGGTTTCCCCGCTCGGCCACCAGCAACGACAGCACTCCGGTGCCCGTGCCGACGTCGAGCACGTGCTCGCCGTCCGTCACAGACTTCTCGACCAGATACCGGCAGCTCTGCATGTAATCTTTCATGCTCGGCCAGACCAGGTCGTAGAACGGCGCGAACAAGTTGTAGAGCTTGTTGACGTGCTCCACGCTGCCCTTGTTCTTGTTGGTCCTGAGGATGTCGGCCTTCAGGGCCAGCTC
>JACQFU010000263.1 GCA_016199905.1 Candidatus Wallbacteria bacterium | reverse complement strand
GCGGGTGTAGGTGTCTCGCGCCCGAAAGTGCCGCCTCGAGCCCATGCCAGCGATGCTCCGCTGTCTCGACTGGAGCCGAGGGTCTTGGTTGGCCATCGTCGCCCCCCCGCACCTGCCGGACTTTGTCCGTCGCCCTGGAGTGCCCTATCTTGCCCCTGGTCAGGTGGCCGTGACTCCTGATAAGCTGAGGGTGGACTTGCTCACCGCGGGCGTCCTACGCCCCCCGCGCGAATCCGGGTACTCGAGGAACCAAAGCCGGACGATCCTCATGGGCCCAAGAGATTGGGACAACGGCCGTCACGGGCCGTGATTCGATAGCTTGACCGGCCCCCTGCCGCAAGGCCAGGGGACCACCGGATGTCCAAAGACCCTCCGGCAGAGGCGATGAGTTATCGGCAAGAGGCGCCCGCGGTGAGTGCTCCTTCCGGGGGAAAGGAACTGGCGAATGCGCTCCGGAACGCCCCGCGTTGTCCGGGTGCTATGCTGGCGCTGAAGTGGCAGAGGCGTCGGCCCCAACGGTGCTTGGCAAGTACCGCCTGACCTCCAAGCTGGGGGAGGGGGGGATGGCCAGCGTCTACCGCGGAGCTTCCACTGCTGCTGGTTCCGAGGCCGTGGCCGTGAAGGTCCTGGAGCTGTCGGGCGCGCTGCAGGAGACGGCCAAGCAGCGGTTCGTTCGCGAGATCTTCACGCTCACGACGCTCTCCCATCCGAACATCGTCCCGGTGATCGACTACGGAGAGCAACAAGGCCGGCTCTTCTACGTGATGCCGCTCTTGTCCGGCGGGACTCTGGAGAGTCGACTCCAGAACAGGAGAGTGCTGGCCCAGGCCGAAGTGGCACGGCTGGGCGAGGACCTGCTGGAGGCCATTCGCTACCTGCATTCTATGGGCTTTCTGCACCGAGACATCAAGCCGGCCAACATCATGTTCAATCGGGAAGGCTCGGCCGTGCTGATGGACTTCGGCCTGGTGCGGCCGGAGAAAGGGTCCAACCTCACGCGCACGGGACGCGTCATCGGGACGCCGCGCTACATGCCGCCGGAAGTGCTCCGGAGCGGCGACGTGGACGAGACGAGCGACCTCTACCAGGTGGGCATCGTGGCCTATCAATCGGCCACGGGATCGCTGCCCTACGACGACGATGCGTTGCTCGGCATGCTCGAGCTGACCGCCAAGCCGATCGCCTCCGCCGTGCCGTCGGCTTCCAACCGGGAACTTTCGGAGCCCTTCTCCAACTTCTTGCTCAACGCCGTCGAATGGCGCCGGGAGGCGCGCTACCCGGATGCGGCCGCGATGCTGGAGGATCTGGGACGGGCCCGGGCGGGTACGCCGGTGTCCCGGCGCAAGCTCGCGGGCGTCGCGAGCCGCTCGGTGCGCGTGCTGAAGCCAGGCGCCATCGCCGGCCGCTACGAGCTGGCGCAGGGGGCTCGGCTGGCCCCCGGCGTGGAGTACTTCGAGGGCAAGGACGTCGGCGGACGCGAGGTGCTGCTGCGACCCCTCCCGCCACTGGCCGGAAGCGAGGGGCAGGCCCTGAAGGTCCTGGCGCCCCTGGCCGGAGTGAAGCATCCCGTGCTGTTGCGCCTGCGAGACCTGGCGGTCCACGGGAGTCAGCCTTTCCTGGTCTACGATAAGCCCGCCGGTTTCAAGTTCCTGGAGCCGCCCACGGGTCACGACACGAGGCCGCTGGAACAGGCTGCCCGCACGGCGCTGGAGCTGCTGTCCGGGCTGGAGGGGTTGCACCTTCGAGGTGTCGTCCACGGCGAGATCACCCTCCAGAACGTGCTCGCAAATGCCAACGGTGCGGTGCGGTTGCTGGGGTTGGGGACGCACCAGTTGAGGGCCGCGGGACTGCTGACGAGGCCGCCCGGGGACTCCACGGCGCGCATCAGTACCTGGATGGCTCCGGAGCAGCACGAGGGCCAGCCCGCGGCTCCCGCCTCGGACGTTTATGCCGTCGGGCGCTTGTTGTCGCTGCTTCTGCACGGACGGCTGCTGCCCGCGGCGCCTGCGCCGGTAGTCGATGACGCCGGCGACGCGCTCACGCGCGTGCTCGCCAAAGCGACGGCCTGGTCGGCGGAGGAGCGGTACCCGACGGCCGCGGCTTTCGGCGCGGGGCTGCGGAGGGTTTTGCCGGGAGCGCGCGCCTCCGGCAGCCGCATCCGGCGCGCCGGGCGGGCGGTGCGCCGCACGGTTTCGACGCTTGCCGTGCGTCTGGCGCCGGCCGAAGACCGGCGGTGGGTCCGGGCGGCGGGGGCAACTCTCCTGGCGCTCCTGGCGCTCCTGGCGGCACTGGGACTCTGGTGGATCCTCCGCTAGTCCCAGAAAGCTGAAACTCGGCATTCCGAAAGGATCTGCCGAAAGTGTCAAGTGGGGGGAAGAAGATTTTTCACTTTTTTCGCAACCTCCTTCGCTCGCCGCAGTAGTAGCGACTGTCCGGGCCAACCCAAACGAGTATGCCAAATGGCACAGGGACCCGGCGGTCGAATCCCTTCAGGAGGATGAGTATGAAGCTCTCGAGTATGATTTCCTTCGCCGCGGTGGCTCTGGCCGTCGCGCTGCCCTCGGTGGCCACGGCTTCCACTTCCAATCCGCCGGATCTCTACCTTGGCCGGCAGGGCGCGGTGAGCTGCAATCTTTGCCACAGCCACGCCGGCACTGGCTCTGGCAGCGTCTCCATCCAGGGGCTGCCCAAGATGTACGAGCCGGGCAAGTCGTACCCGCTGACCGTCAAGGTCGTCGAGCCGGGCGCCAAGAAGGCCGGTTTCCGCCTCGCAGCCCAGACCAGCGATGGCGCCCAGGCCGGCAAGATCGTCAATCGCGATCCGTCGCTGGACGTACACGTCGCCACGGACAACGTCACCTATCTCAAGCAGTCCTACAACGGCAGCGACACCAACGGCTCCGAGCGCAGCTGGACCTTCCTCTGGAAGGCTCCCGAGGGCGGCTCGGTCAAGTTCAGCGTCGACGCGGTCGCCGGCGACGGCGACGGCACGGTCACCGGTGACCACTCCTACAGCTTCTCGGCATCAGCACAGGCCGGGCAGTCCTCCCGCGGACAGGCCGACTAAGGCTCCGGGGAGCGCGGTCACCTTTACCACCGCCGGCACGCACCAACGTCCGGGCTCCGAAAGGACCCGGACGTTTGCGCGTCCAGGCCTCCCGTCCCCCCCTCAATCTCCCGTCTGAAATCCCCCATCCCCAATTTCCCAGTCAGCTATCTGCCGACTCTCCGTCTCAAATCTCCCATCTCAAAGTGTCTCATCGGCACTTCGTGCCCCCCCGCGTATCGTGCTCCCTTCGCAAACCCGCCCCAAGCCCGTAGCCCGTAGCCCCCAGCCCGTAGCCCGTAGCCCGTAGCCCCAAGCCCGGTGTCTACTGGCACCCCGCCGCGCTCGCGTCCGTCACCGTCCGGGTGCCGGCGGCGTCCTCCTGGATCGTGAAGTGATCGATCAACTTGGAGTCGTCAGCCAGCTCGGCATCGATTGCGGATGGAAGCTGCCGCTGGAAGTCCGGGTCGTCCATCGTGTGACTTCCAGGCTCGCAGAGGCCGTAGACGCGGAACTCCATCTTGCCGGGGGTAACCTCGCACGCGATGAAGTTGTACGGCTTGTACCAGATCGGATGGGAATCTAGAGTCGCGCCCATGATCTGGCCCGCCCTGGTCAGGTAGGCGCCGATCTGATCCGGTGGCAACCGCTTGGTCTTGAGCGGCACGCCGCCGCCACCGCTCACCAGCAGCGCCGTTCCCCGCGTGCGGTCCACCATTCGCTCGTAGTCATGATCGTGGCCGGTGATGATCGTCCAGATGCGCTTCTGCTCCTCGGCGCTCAGCTTCGGGAAGACTCGCTTGTAGAGCATCTCCCGGAAGGCGCTGATCAGGTCGGTCATCGGATTGAAGCTGCCTCCGTGGCTGCCGATGCTCACGGGCGGATGGTGGTCGAAGAGGACCACGGGGCCGCCGGCCGAGCGGATGGCCTCGACCAGGAACGCCTCCTGATCGAGTGCCGCGGGCGTATTCGGCGTCGACACGATCGTCGAGAGGTTGCTGTTGGCCGCGATGAAACGCACGGCCTTTCCGCCTCCCCCCGGGATCAACCGGTCGGTGTAGTACCAGGTCGGGCCGGTCCAGCCTGGCGTTAGGGTCGGCTGGCCAGCCAGCGAGGTCGTGTCCTGCAGATACGATCCGAGCTTTTTCAGCAGATGCTCGCGGAAGGTTCCCCAGCTCTTCACCGCGGCCTTGTCCGGGGCTGCGGAAACCTCCTGGAGCCAGCGGCGCTCGTGCTCCTCGCCGCTGGTCTGGAAGGTGAGCGCCTGCAACGCCTTGAGGTGCGAAAGTGTCGGCTGCAGCGCCCTGGCGAGAAGCTTGAATTCGGGCGTCGCCGGATCTCCCAGCCGGGCCATCGCGTCGCGTGCCAGCAGAGCCAGCGGCGACGACGGATTCGCGGCCTTTGCGGCCTCGTCGACTGCGTGAAGGGTCTCCAGGATCGTTCGCGGCTGGCCCGACGCCAGATTGCGGGCCAGCACGTCGACCCGAGTGCCCTTAACGAGTGCGAGCCGCAGCTGCATGCGAGCGTCCCGCCGGGCCTTCTCCAACGCCTGGCGATCCGGCTCCGGCAGCCGCCCGACAGCGTCGGAGGCGAGCTGAATCCAGAGGACCCGAAGGTCGAACTCCGTCAGGTCCGAAGGCAGTTGCCTGGAGAGCAGCGGGTAGAGTTGGCTCAGGTGCGTCATCTGCGCCAGAACCATTGGCTCCAGCGGCCTCTCGGCCTGGATTGAAACGGAGGAGCCTCCCCACTGCCAGAGTGCCCGGATCAGCTTGTCGGTGTCCGGATCGCCCGTGTTGTCCGAGAGGCCAAGCAACTCGTGATTGCCCAGCGCCGGGTAGACGTAAAGCGGATGCGATCCGGAGCGCATGTTGGCAAGCGCCTCCCAGGCCGGTTTCCAGTCGCGGTCCGTTCCCGGGACGTCCGCGAAGATGAGGTCGCCCGTCACGAGCACCAGGTCCAGCTCGCCCGCGTTCCTGGAGTCGAACTGCTGAATGGCCTTGGTGAGCGCCAAGTGCTTGGCCTGGTCCCCAAATGGGTAGAAGCTCGGGCGCGTGTCGCCGTAGGCCGCAAAGATCAGCTTCGAGCCGACACTGACGTCGAGCCCGTTGGAGGCTGCTGCGGCCGGTCCGGCCAGCGCCGCCAGAAAAGCGCCCAGAACTGCGGCACGAGCGAGGATGCAAACGGACCAGACGGACTGAGGCTGACTCGAGTTCATTGCTGGGCTCCTCGCGTACGAGCGTTCGATCGGTGCAGGGCGGACGTGGGG
>JACQFU010000281.1 GCA_016199905.1 Candidatus Wallbacteria bacterium | reverse complement strand
GGCGCGCTGCTGCGCACCGTCTGGTGGAGGGGAACGCCCAGCGTTTCGCTGCCGAGCGGACAGGTGCTGCTCCCGGGCGGCCTCCCCGTGGCTCTGCGGCTCACCTTTCCCGACGCGCCGCTGAACGCCGGCGAGACTCCCCGCGTCCTGGAGACCTCTCGCCAGAGGCTCGCGGCGGGCTACCTCGGCTTTGGCGAGGTGAGCACCTTCAAGGTCTTCCCGTTCCAGAAGGTCGGCGAGAAGCGGTTGCGACGGTGACGGACTTCAAGGTCCGGAGCGACTACGAGCCCGCCGGCGATCAGCCGCGCGCGATCGGCGATCTCGCGGAGGGGGTGCTCCGCGGCGATCCGCATCAGGTCCTGCTGGGAGTCACGGGCTCGGGAAAGACGTTCGTGCTGGCCAAGATGATCGAGGCGGTCAACCGGCCCGCCCTCGTCGTCACGCACAACAAGACCCTGGCTGCGCAGCTCTACAACGAGTTCAAGGAGTTCTTTCCGCAGAACTCCGTCTCCTACTTCATCAGCTACTACGACTACTACCAGCCGGAGGCCTACATCCCATCGACGGGCACCTACATCGAGAAGGACAGCGACATCAACGAAGAGATCGACCGGTTGCGGCACGTGGCGACCCGATCGGTCCTGGAACGGCGCGACACCCTCGTCGTGGCGAGCGTCTCCTGCATCTACGGTCTCGGCTCGCCCGAACACTACATGGAGATGTGCATCCCGGTGGAAGTCGGCCAGGAGCTGGACCGCGACGCCTTCGTTCGGCGGCTGGTCGAGATCCAGTACGCCCGCAACGACGTCGACCTGTCGCGCGGCCGTTTCCGGGTCCGTGGCGATCGCGTCGACCTCTGTCCCATCTCCTCGGAGGGTGCCCTGCGCGTCGAGTTCTTCGGCGACGAGGTGGAGCGGATCACGGAGTTCGATGTCCTGACGGGCAAGACGAAGAACGAGTTCTCGCGAGTCAGCGTTTTCCCCGCCCAGCACTACGTCACCCCGGCGGAGGATCGCCAGCGGGCGCTGGGGCTGATCGAGAAGGAGCTGGAAGAGCGAGTCGCCTACTTCAAGGCGGGCGAAAAGCACATCGAGGCCCAGCGCATCTACGAACGGACGATGTACGACCTGGAGATGATCCGCGAGATCGGCTACTGCAAGGGGATCGAAAACTACTCGCGTCATCTTTCGGGTCGCCAGGAGGGGCAACCGCCCGCGACGCTCATCGATTACTTCCCGAAGGACTCGCTCATCATCGTCGACGAGTCCCACGTGACCTTGCCGCAGGTGCAGGGGATGTACCGCGGCGACCGCTCGCGCAAGGAGACGCTGGTCGACTACGGTTTCCGGTTGCCTTCGGCGTTCGACAACCGGCCGCTGCGCTGGGAGGAGTTTTCAGCCATCCCCCGGCAGCGCGTGTACGTGAGCGCCACGCCCGCCGATTACGAACTGGGGAAGGCCGGCCAGCGCGTGATCGAGCTGATCGTCCGTCCCACGGGTCTGGTCGATCCCGAGATCGAGATCCGTCCCTCGGAGGGCCAGATCGACGATCTGATCGGCGAAGTCCGGCTGCGGGCCCAGGCCGGCGAGCGCGTGCTCGTGACGACGCTGACGAAGAAGATGGCGCAGGACCTGACGGCCTACCTGGCAGACGCGGGCGTCCGGGTGCAGTACATGCACTCCGAGATCGCGGCGCTGGACCGCACCGAGATCCTTCGCAACTTGCGGCTGGGGGTGTTCGACTGCCTGGTGGGGATCAACCTGCTCCGCGAGGGGCTCGATCTGCCCGAGGTGTCGCTGGTGGCCATCCTGGACGCCGACAAGGAAGGGTTCCTGCGCTCGACGCGCTCGCTCATCCAGACCTGCGGCCGCGCGGCCCGCAACGTCAACGGCAAAGTGATCCTCTATGCCGACAAGGAGACCGACTCCATCCGCGAGACGATCTCCGAGTGCAACCGGCGCCGCGAGATCCAGCTCCGGAACAACCAGGACAAGGGCATCGAGCCGCGCAGCGTGATGCGGCCGATCCGCGACTCGATGAAGCAGGCCGTCGAGGCCGCCGGGGCGGACGTGGTCTACGGCGGCTACGAGCTTCCTGTAGAGATCGACATCATGAGAGAGCGGATGAACGTGGCCGCTTCCGAGCTACGCTTCGAGGAGGCCGCAAAATACCGCGACAAGATCGCCGAGCTGCAGAAGAAGCTGGCCGGAGACATCCTCAAGTGAGACCGCGGGCCGCGGGCTGTAGGCTGTAGGTCGTGGAAGTTCCGAACGACGGAGCGGGACCCCAGACGCCGGACTCCGAGGGCGGGCTCTCCCTGGCCGCCAAGCTGAAACTCTTGCCGAGGCAACCGGGCGTCTACGTCTTCCGTGACGCTGGCGGGGCGGTGCTCTACGTGGGGAAGAGCCGCTCGCTGCGCGACCGCGTGCACTCCTACTTTGGGTCGAACCTGCCGAGCGCGCGTATCGAGGCGATGGTGCAGCGAATCGCGGACCTCGACACGTTCGTGACGCGCACGGAGGAAGAGGCGCTCATCTTGGAGTACGAGCTGATCGGGCGCCACGAACCGCGCTACAACATCGTCTTCCGCGACGACAAGAGCTACCCGGTCATCAAGATCACCAGCGAGGAGTTCCCGCGCGCCATCTTCACGCGGCGCATCAAGAAGGACGGCGGCGTCTACCTCGGCCCCTACCCGAACGCGGGCGCCGTGCGAAAGGTGCTGGCGCTGGTCGAGGACCTGTTCAAGATTCGGTCCTGCCACTACCCGTCGTCGAAGCTGCGGGACGTCAAGCTTTGCCTCCAGTACCACATCAAGCGCTGCACCGGCCCATGCGAAGCGAAGGTGAGCGCGGAGGAGTATCGCCAGCAGGTGGAGGACGCGGTGAAGTTCCTGCGCGGCCGGGAAGAGGACCTGTTGCGCGATCTGGAGTCGCGGATGCGGGAGGCGAGCGCGGCGACGCAGTTCGAGAAGGCCGCGCGGCTGCGGGACCGGATGGACGCGGTGCGCACGCTCAGGCAGCGGCAGGCCGTGAGCGCCGTGAGCGACCACGAGGGGGACGTGGTGGCTGTGGAGGGGCTCGACGACTGGTTCTCGTGCGCGTGCCTGAACGAGGTCGCTGGCGGCAGTTGATGGAGATGGCGATCCAAAACGCGCGCATGTTCCTGGAGGCCAAGGACGCCGGTTCGCCGGAGGCGTCGGCCCGGGCCGGGATGGAGGAGTTGAAAGAGCGCTTGGGTCTTCCGGAGCTTCCGACTCGGATTGAGGGGTTCGACATCTCGACCCTGCAGGGCGGCGCCACCGTGGCCTCCATGGTGAGCTTCCGGGAGGGCGCGCGCGATCGGGCCGGCTATCGGCGCTTCCGCATCAAGACCGTCGAGGGCCAGGACGACTTTGCAAGCATGTTCGAGGTGGTGTCGCGCCGCTACCGCCGGCTGGTCGCCGAGGGCCAGGAACTGCCGGGCCTGATCCTGATCGACGGCTGCAAAGGACAGCTCGCCAGCGCCTGCGCGGCGCTTTTCAACCTGGAACTGCGAATCCCGATCTGCTCCCTGGCCAAGCGGGAGGAGATCGTGTTCAGTCCGTCCGTGCCCGAGGGGCTCGCGCTGGGGCCGCGCTCGGCCGGCCGCCGGCTGTTGGAACGCGTGCGCGACGAGGCGCATCGCTTCGCCATCACCTACCATCGCAAGCTCCGGGACCGCGCGAGCCTCACCAGCGCGCTCGACGGCATCGCGGGCATCGGCCCGGCCACCCGCACCAAGCTTCTCCGGGAGTTCGCCGATCCGCGCAAGGTCCCCGAGGCATCGCTCGAGGAGCTCGAGGCCGCTGTCGGCAAGCGAGCCGCCCGCGCCGTCCGGCGCGCGTTCCACCCGAAAGAATAAGGAGACCGCTCGAGGGCTTCGCTGCCGAGCCGCGACCAGGCGCGGGGCAGAGCCCTGCTTGGACCGCTTCGGGCTAGGCTCTCTTGCCCTTCCGCTTCCCCATTCCCAGGATCTTCGGCGGCCGAGGCTCGCCGTGCATGTACTCGGCGTCCTTCAGGTATCCG
>JACQFU010000307.1 GCA_016199905.1 Candidatus Wallbacteria bacterium | reverse complement strand
CTCATGTTGGCCAGGAACTCACTCTTGAGCCGCGAAGCGGCGAGCGCCTCGTCGCGGGCCTGGGCGAGTTGCCGGGCGAAGGTACTGCGCTGCTCGTCCAGCTCATCGAGCCGCAGAGCGAGCCAGATGAGCAGCCCGGCGGTCGCCGCGATGTTCACCCCGGCCGTGAGCGCCAGCGCGAAGTCGCTGCCGTAGAGGTTGGAGCGCACGCCCGGGAGCACCACGGCCCCGAGAGTGACCTGAAACAGCACGAGCGGCAGAACCGCGTTCCGCATCAGAAGCCCGCCCGTCGTGTCGCGGACCGTCGCCGCCGCAGGCATGTGCTCGGGCCGCGAAGTGAGGATGCCGAGCGATAAGGTGAGGAGCGCGACGGCGGTGTGGAGCGCCATCGGCGTATAGCGCACCGAGCCTGAAAAAAAGGTGATGCCGTAGGCGTAGCCCACCAGCGCAACGAGCGAGAGGAACGCCGCCGGAAGCACCAGCCAGCCGGACGCGTGGGTGCCTCGGCGAGTGGGTCTGTCCAACAGCACCAACGCCAGTCCGAGCAGCGAGAAGCAGACCGAGGTCGCCGGCGCCAGCCGGCCGGGGTAGAGCGTGTGGGGCGTGCCCGGTGGCTCGTACACCAGGATCTGATCGATTCCAAGGTCGACACCCGACAGATCCTCGGTGAGGCACGCCCCTCCGACCACGATCAGATAGAGCGCCAGCAGCTGGGCCAGCCGCCTCCGGCCGCTGGCTACGGGCTCCTCGCGCAGCAACCAGAGCGCGAGGCCGGCCCCCACCAGCCCCAGGGCCGTGTCTGCCTTCATCGAAATGAAGGACGGGTGGATGCTCTTCAGGAAGGTGAAGTCGAAGGCCCAGCCGAAAAGCACCGCCGCGCCGATGCCGGAGCAGACGAGCGCGGCCGCTTCGGTGAGCCGGCGCAGGACGCGCCTCATGTCTTCACCGGCCGCCGGGCCGCTCATAGGAGACTCCACGGTCGACTCACTTGCTGGTCCCGATGGGACCGATCCTCCCGCCGACCGCCCTCAGGTAGTCAGCGGGCGCCAGTAGCACCTGGGTGCCGCGAACCCCTGCGGAGAGCGATACGACGTCGAACAGTTCGAGGGTCTCGTCGACGAATACGGGATAGTCCTTCTTGCAGGCCAGCGCCGTCACGCCGCCTCGCACGTAGCCTGTCAGGGGTTGCACGTCCTTGAGCGGGACCGTCTCGACTCGGCGATCGCCCGAGAGCCGGGCAAGGGCCTTGAGGTCGAGCTTCGAGCTTCCGGGCACCACCGCCAGGACCACGCCGCCGCGGTCGCCCCGGGCGACGAGAGTCTTGAAGACCTGCTCGGACGGCAAGCCAATCTTCTCGGCCACGCTCTCCGCGGAGAGGTCCTCGAGATCGACCTCGTAGGCGCGCAGCTCGTAACGGATGCCGAGGCGATCCAGAAGGCGCACGGCATTCGTCTTGGCGTTCACGCACTCATCATACCGGGAGGAGCCACGCCCTCCCAACGGCCAACGATCTTGGCGTCCTTGCGGCCAACGAGAGGGGACCGTGGTATGCTTTTCTGGGGGCGTGAACCTCTAGGCCCCAATAGGAGGATTCGATGCTGCGGAGAGTCGTGCACTGCGTGAAGGTAGTGGATGGGATTCTCGGAAGAACGCTGAAGAGCGCCTGCTCGGTGGCGGGTGTTCGCGGTCTGCTGTACGCGGTCGCCATCGCGGCGGTTGCGACACGGGTCTTCGACCTGGGCAGCGGGCTGTTCCTCGACGCTGCCGCCTCGCATCGCAGAGGCATGACGGAGATGCGCTCCGAGCAGTACACCGAGGGGCTGCAGGATCTGAAACGTGCGGCCCGATTGTCTCCGAAAAGCCTCGACTACCTGCTCTCCTACTCCGAGGCGCTTCTGGTCATGGGCGAGCCCGAAAAGGCGATCGACACTCTGCGCCGGGCCTGGTCGCTCGAGCCCTCACGCTGGACCATGTTGTTGATGGGCTGCGCCTATCGCGATCTGAAGCTGTACCAGGCCGCGATTGGCTGCTTCACCGAGGCACGTTCCGTCCAGCGCCGGGGCGGCCGGTGGGACCAGGAGAGCTGGGAAGACTTCGCTCGCCGCGCCGACTCGCACATCGCCCAGTGCTTCATCCGGATGGACGAGCCCGAGCGCGCCGTCGCCCTTCTGGGCCCCGGGATCGCCTCGTCTCGCAGTAACCTGGCGTTGCATCCGGAGCCTCACTTCTGGCTGGGCGTCGCCAACTGGATGACGGGCGACAAGGAGCGGGCGCTGGACCAGTGGCAGGAGGCCGTGATGCTCGATCCCTCCGACACGGGATCGCTCTACAACATTTCTTGCTATCACGCCGTTCGCGGGCATCCGCTGCAGGCGCTGGCCTTCTTGGAGCAGGCCGTCGATCGCGGTTTCACCGACCCGGAGTACTTCGAGTTGGATTCCGACATGGACAGCATCCGCAACTTGCCGCAGTTCCAGCGGCTGGCGCAGCGCGTGCGTGAACGGGCCGCCGGGATGGCGCCCGTCGGGCCCCGATCGCCGACGGTCGTAGCCGAGCTGGTCGCGGAGCTGAAGAGCCGCCGCTACTCCCAGCCGCACTGATTCGGGGCGGCCGGGCCGGCAGCCATCCGAAGTCGGGGTTCACGAGTTCGTGTCCCCGGCTTCTTCCTTTCGGGAACCGCACGTGGCAGAGTAGGGACGCACTCTGGAGGTGTTCGATGGCCAAGGGCGCCAAGGGCGAAGAAAGGGACTGGACTCAGACGCTGTTCTACATCGTCATCGTGGGACTGCTCCTGGGCGTCGCGGCCGGCCCCGCGACCAGTTGGCTCAACCGTGCCAAGAAGCATTCTCTCAAGGCGGGTCTTCGCAATCTTCGAGACGCGT
>JACQFU010000054.1 GCA_016199905.1 Candidatus Wallbacteria bacterium | reverse complement strand
TTCCTGACGAAGTTCCGAAAGAGCTTTCTGAAGGAAGAGATGAAGCGCGACCTGGACATCGTGCCGGTGGAGAAGGGGACGGAGGCGGAGTACTACAGGGTGCTGCCGCAAAGCCCGCCGTGAAGAGTTTGGTCGGGGCAAAGCCCCACCCGGGCTCCGTTCCGAAGCTTTTCCTGGCTCTCTTGCTACTCCTGCCGGCGCCCCCCTTGGCCGCTTCTCCCCCGACTGGAGGCACGCTTTCGATGGCGCGGCCGGGCACCTCGTGGGACAACCCGTTGGAGCGGCCCCGGGACTTGTCGGGACGTTCCATCAAGACTTCGAGGGTCCGCGCCGTCCATACAACCGACCCGGCGCTCCCGGGCGGCACGGCTTACCTCTTGGAGGTCGATCCTTGGCTGGGCTACCAGCGCGGCAGAGAGCTGACGCTGCGGGAGTTTGCCGTCGCCGACGGCGTGTTCGGCGAGTCGGGGCGGCAGGCGGGACCGCGGCTGGAGGACGGGGCGACCAAGATGGCAACTCGCGATCACGCCAGCAGCTGCGCGATGTGCCACAACACGCCCTGGCGCGACATGGGCTCGGGCGCCACCTTCGCCAAGAACGGCGGGCGGGGCCGCAACACCCCTCACCTCTTCGGCGCCGGCCTGATGGAGATGCTCGGCTGGCAGAACCGGCTGAAGCTCCTGGAGGAGGCCGACGCCAACCGTGACGGGTGGATCTCCCAGGAGGAGGCCAAGGGCCGAGAAGCCTATCTGGAGCCTTTCCCGGCGGGGAGCTCAGGCCGGCACGAACGGCTGGCGCTCGGGCGCTTCGACGACGCCGACGGGGATGGGCGGCCCGACCTCGACCCGATCGTCGCGGTCTTCTACGTCGACGCGCAGGGTAAGCGGATCCCTTGGGCGCGCACGCTGCGAGACAAGGGCGTGGCCGGCTACAACCTCGAGTTCCAGGTCTTCGGCTACGGCCATCATCGCCGGCAGACCGAGCACGGCGCCCCGATCCCGAGCACGCTGAGGGCCTTCACCGCGGCCGCCTTCGATCTGCACTCCGGACTCCAGTCATTCGATCCGACGATCCTGGAGGACCCGGACGGCGACGGGCTTTCGGGCGTCTCGCTCGCCGGCGCGCAACAGTTCGCGACGGCCGCGGGCCGCGACCGCGGCGCCGTGCGTGACGGCCGCGGTCACAGCGCCGACGACCCCGATCGGGACGGGAAAATCGAGGAGATTTCCGAGGGAGACCTCGACCTCGCGGAGTGGTTTCAGCTGAACCATCCGCGGCCCGCGGAGCGGCTGGTGTCCGCTGCTGCCGCGCGCGGCCGGGAGACCTTCTCACGGGTCGGCTGCGCGGGTTGCCACACGCCCGACTGGCAGATCCTCGCCGGCAATCCCAACTCAAAGGACTATGCGAAGCGTTATGCCGGCGACAGGCGTTTCTTCGACCTGGAAGTGAAGCCGGATGCGGCCGGAGAGCTGACCGGGCGGGTGGTGACGCTCGCGGAGAATCGCACGGACGCCCGGCGACCCCGGTGCGGCGCGTTCACCGTGCGCGGTCTCTACTCGGACCTGCGGACCCACGATCTGGGCGAAGGATTCGCGGAGATGCAGTTCGACGGCAGCGTCATCCGGCGCCACCGGACGACGCCGCTCTGGGGTGTCGGCTCCACCGCGCCCTACGGTCACGACGGAGCAAGCCTCGATCTGGACGCGGCGATTCGCCGCCACGGCGGCGAAGCCCAGACGGTGACGCAGTCCTACGCGGCGCTCCCGGCCGAGGGGCGGGAGGAGCTAGTGGCGTTTCTGAGCGGGCTGGTGCTCTATTCCACGGAGGACCTGCCGTGCGACGTGAACGGGGACGGCCGCGTGGAGCCGCACTTCGCCGTCGCCGGAAGGGATACGGGCCGGGAGCGGTTCAACCCCGAGTGGCTGTTCCGGGTGCCGGGGCGGATCGAAGGACCGGTGACGGCGCCCGACGGATCGAAGGTCGTGAGCTTCGCGCTGACGAACGTGGATGAGGCCTACGGAACGAAGCTCGGGCTGCTGCGCGACGAGGATGGCGACGGATTTCCCGACGACCTTGCGCCCGCGGCGGGGCGGGGGCGCTTGCCCGCATTGCGGTCGAAGGCAGGCGGAAAGGCCCAGCCTGCCGGCCCGACCACGGGTCCGAACGCGCCGGTCCGGGATCCGGGTCCGCGCTCGGGGGACTGACGGTGCTCCTGGAACAGCGGCCCCTATGGACCGCCGAGCTGCAGGCCGGCCAGCACGGCGGCCGGTTGAGCCACGCTCGATTGTTGCCCGCTGCGGTGGTCGGATGCTGGTTTGCGCTGGAGCGGGCCACGGGCCGGCGGCTCTGGTCGGCCGCGGGCCTCGACGCGGACGAGATATTCGGTGTCGGCGACGACATCGTGCTGGGCACGCGCGTTTCGGGGGCGGGCGCGACGCTGGAGACTCGCGGGCTCTGGGGTGTGTCGCTGGCGACGGGAGCGCTCCTGTGGCGATGGCCGGAGCTCGGGGCGCTGGCGTTCGCGGCGCGTGCGGTCAGACGGCTGCTCGGGCTCGCCGAACCGCTATCGGACGGGCCGCTGCTCCTGCAGGGAGGGCGGCTCTACACGCGGGGCAGGCAGGTGCTCGACTGCCGCACGGGTCTGGTCCTCGGCGGGCCGGCCGCGGCGCCTTGCGAGTCGGCCGAGGAAGACGCGGACGAGGAGATGTCGACGGAGCTGTTCTTCCTCAGGTCCGTCGAATTGCCGGGGACCGGGACGAGGCTTTTGCGCCAATTCGACTCGAAGGACCCTATGGAGCATCTGAGACATGAACGTTGCTCGCATCCGGAGCCCGTGGCGTTCAACTTCGGGGCAGTCGACGTCGGCGGCCGCTTGGTCTGGGAGCGGCGCTACGACAAGGCGCGCCGGCCGGTGACAAACTTCTTCGGGAGCCGGCTGCTGGGCGGGCGGCTGTTGGTGGTGGAGCACTCGCCGGATGCCCACCTCGTGGTCCTCGACCCGGTTACGGGAGAGCAGGAGCAGGCCATCGCGCTTCCTTCCGCGAGTGCCTGCATCCAATCGGTCGACGCCCACGGCGTGCTCTTGGGCTTGGGGGCGGCGGTGAGCGCGGGGTTAACCGGGCTGGCGTACGTTCGAGTGGAGGGGTGACGCCCGACTTCGCTATACTGGCCCCATGACGCACCCGTGGCACGACATTCCACTGCCGGACGATCTGGAGTCGGGGTTTCCGGCGATCATCGAGATCCCCAAGGGGAGCAAGAACAAGTACGAGCTCGACAAGGAGCTGGGCATCCTGCGGGTCGACCGCGTGCTCTTCAGCGCGGTCCACTATCCGGCCAACTACGGTTTCATTCCTCGCACGTACTGCGACGACGGCGATCCGCTGGATATCCTGGTGCTGGGGCAGGAGCCGGTTCATCCGGTGACTCTCGTGACCGCGAGGGCGATCGGCGTCATGACCATGAGGGACGACAAGGGCATCGACGACAAGATCGTCGGCATTCACGTCCACGATCCGGCGTACTCGGATTACTGCGATATCTCGGAGTTGCCGCGCCACGTGCTGCTGGAGCTGAGGCGTTTCTTCGAGGACTACAAGCAGCTGGAAAGGAAAGTCGTGGAAGTCGACGAGTTCCGCGGGCCGGCGGAGGCGATGCGGATCTTGCGGGAGGCCGTCGAGGGGTACAGGCGGCTGAGGGCGGGAAGGGAGTAGGGAAGGCGGGGCTCCCCTTCCTGCCCTATTTCCAGCCGGCCAAGAGCGCCTCGACCTGGGCGCGATCGGTGAGGCCGTCGTCGCCGCCCAGGGCCGTGCAGGCCAGGGCGCCTGCTGCGGAGGCGAAGCGCAGGCGGGTTTTCAGAGGTGCCAGCGAGGGTTCGTCGGCGGCTGCGAAAGTGGCGGCCAGAAAGGCGCCGGCGAAGGCGTCTCCGGCACCCGTCGTGTCGACGACGTCGATGGGGCAGGCGGGCATCCTGCCGGACTGGCCCTCCTGAGTGGCCCACAGGACGCCGCGATCGCCCAGGGTGATCAGGACCGTGCCGACGCCGCCCGAGAGGAACCAGGCCGCGGCGTCCTCGGCAGTTCCCTGGCGTGAGATCCGGCAGGCTTCGTCGACGTTGGGCATCACATAATCGACGTGGGGCAAGCAGGGGCGGATGGCGGCTGTCCAGTCGAGGCCCTCCTTCCAGGCGACGTCGAGGCTGGTGACGGCGCCGGCGGCTTTGGCGGCCTGGAAGATCGCGGCGCCCTGGGCGCCAAGCAGGTGGGGCAGGAGGAAGAAACCCGCGTAGTGGAACAGCCGCGCGCCGCACGGGAAGCCGGCCGGGAGGACCGTTCGTTCCATCTCGCTGGAGGCGCCGGAGAGGCAGATGAAGCTGCGTTCGCTTCCCGGGTGAACCAGGACGAGGGTGACCGAGGTCTGCACACGGGGGAGGACGGCGACGCCGGAGGAGTCGAGGTGCGGCCGGCGAGAGAGCTGTTCCAGCACGAAGGCGCCGATCTCGTCAGAGCCGACGGCGGAGCAGAGCCGTGTCGGCACGCCGAGCTTGGCAGCTGTATTGGCCGCATTGGCGCCGCAGCCGCCGAAGGTGAGGCGGGCGCCCTGGACATGCAGAGAGAGGCCGGGCTCGGGAAAGCGGTCGATCGGGTGGACCAGAACGTCGGCGACCGTGTTGCCCAGAACGATGATGAAGGACATCGGGGCGCAGAATACCTCACTCGTCGGGCGAAGGAAATGCGGGGAAGGGGGGGGGGCTGGGCCGGGCTGGGTGTCAGGGTGGCGAACAAAAAGCATAGTATACGCCTGTATTTTGGCGTTCATCAGGACCGCGATTACAGTCTGGAAGCGAAAAGCGGAAATTACGGGATCGGATTTCATGGACAGGACGAGCCCCGCTCCGTTAGAGTGGAAATTCGGACATATGTCGCTTCCGTGGGCTTCATTCCTGAGTGCCCGGACACCGGATGCGTCATGACGCTGGGAGGTTGCGATGCAACTGTTCAAGGGTTCGCTGGTATTGTTGCTGGGACTGTTCTTGGTTGTCGGCGGCGCGTTCGCGGGTGACACGGCCAAGGCCACACTGACGGACAATGGCGCGCAGGTTTCTGCTGCTGCTCCTGCCGCTCCTTGTGCCGCCGCTTGCCCCGAGGCCAAGAAGGAGACCTGCGGTTCGAGCTGTGAGAAGGCCGACGCCTGTTGCAAGCATGAGTGTCCGAAGCATGAGTGCGGCAAGAATGAGCATTGCGCTCAGGGCTCCAGCGGCGCTCATTTCAACAAGGACTGCGCCAAGCCCTGCCACGAGTGCGGCGGCTGTCACCACGATTGCTGCAATGAGACCTGCGGCGATGCCCACAAGTGCGGCGAAACCCACAAGTGCGGCGAGCACCACGAGCAGTGCCACTGGTTCGACGGCTGCGGGCACCACGGCTGCTGCCATCACCATCACGACTGCTGCTGCGGCAACGACCATTGCCACATGGGCGCTTGCGCCGACAAGGGCTGCCACGGCTGGTACCAGTGCGGCCATCGCCACTGGACGAGCGGCGAGGAGACCCTGGCCCGGTAGTCGTCTGCCCATCGGATGACTCGGAGGCTCCGGTCCGAAAGGGCCGGGGCTTCTTTTTTGGTCTTCAGACTGTGGGCCGTAGGCTGTAGGCTATGAGGGAGAGGTGACGAGATGAGCGTGCTGGGCGAGAGACAGTGGAGGTTCCTCTTCTGCGTCGCATCGCGTGTCGTGCCCGAGACGCGGGACCTCGGGGAGGTCGAGCGGGCCGCGTTTCGCGCCATCGTCGAAGAAGCTCTCGGGGAGCGGCCGGCGTCGCTGCAGCGGCAGTTCCGGCTGTTTCTGGGCGTCGTGCGCTGGCTGCCGGCGCTGCGTTACCTGGCGCCGCTCGACAGGCTGAATGACGCGCGTCAAGACGCCGTTCTGACCGCACTTCAGGACTTCCCCGTGGCCCTGGTGCGCAAGGGGTTCTGGGGCCTCAAATCGCTTGTCTTCATGGGCTTTTACGGCCGCAACGAGGCTGGCGACCGGATCGGCTATCGGCCGTCGGCGCGCGGCAATGAGAAGCTGAGGACGGCGTCGTGAGGGAGAAGGAATTCGACGTCGTCATCGTCGGCTCGGGCGCGGGCGGGGGGGCCGTGGCCGCGGAGCTCGGACCTCTAGCTGCGACTGGTGCGCGAGTGGCTGTGCTCGAGTGGGGCCCGAAGGTGCGCGAACAGGAGTTCACGGGGCGCGAGCTCGAGATGGCCAATCGGCTTTACTTCGATCGCGGCGGCGTCTTGACGCGCGACATGAGCATGACGATGGCCTTCGGAAAGGGGTATGGCGGCTCCACCGTCGTCTACACGGGAACCTCTCTCACCATCCCGCCGCAAGTCGTGACGCGCTGGAACGTGCCCGGCCTGGAGGCGGAGGACGTGCTGGCCCGCTCGGAGAAGTACCTCCGGCAGAACAACGTCCACCTGCTCGAGGAGCCGCTGCTCAACGACAACAACCGCCTGTTCCGCGAGGGCTGCCGCCGCCTGGGGTGGACCGTGGAGCAATTCCCGATCAACGTCAAGGGGTGCCTGGGCGCCGGCCTCTGCAACCTCGGCTGTCCCAACGCGGCCAAGCAGGGCACCAATCGAGTCCAGCTTCCCGCAGCCGAGCGGCAGGGCGTCCAGGTCGTGACCAATTGCAAGGTCGAGCGGATCGAGGAGAGCGCCTGCGTGGTGACGGTGCGAAACGAGTCCTTCGGCGAGCCCTCCGGCTGGGAGCCGGGAGAGTATCGCGTGAAGGCGAAGGCGATCGTGGTCGCGGCCGGGGCCGTGAATTCCCCCGCGCTGTTGTTGCGCTCCCGGCTGCCCGTGGAGTTGCCGGCTCTCGGTTGCTACTTCACGGCTCATCCGGCGTTGATCCTGGTGGCCCAGCACGAGCGGCCGATCACCAACTATTCGGGGCATCCCAAGAGCTTCTATTGCGACCAGTTCGCGCACTCGAAGCGGTTTCTGCTCGAGACGTGCATGTACTTTCCATTCACGACCGCGAAGAGCCTGGCAGGGTTCGGCGCCGATCACTCCAGGCTGATGTCCGGCATGGATCGGTTGCAAATGATCCTGGCGCTGGCGCTGGACGATTCGAGGGCCGAGAACCGGGTGACGATCGATGCCGCGGGAAATGCCGTCGTCGACTACCGGCTCTCGGAGCCCGTGCTCGACGCGCTCCACGAGGCGATGAAAGCGAGCGCCCGGATCTTCTTCGCCGCGGGCGCCGCGCGGGTGCATGCGCCTGCGGGCAGCAACTTCCTCATCGAGGCTTCCGAGCGGCACCGGATAGACGAGCTGATACCTCGTTCGGGAGTGAAGCCGGGGAAAGTCTCCATCGTCGCGGCGCACCTGATGGGTGGCTGCCGGATGGGCACCGGACGAGGGGATTCCGTGACGGACTCCTGGGGCCGCGTGCACGGCGTTCCGGGGCTCTATGTTGCCGACGCGAGCCTTTTTCCCGCGTGCGCCGAGATCAACCCGTACGTCACCATCATGGCGCTGGCGGACCGCGTCGCCGAGGGCGTTCGCAACGACCTGTCGGCGCCCCCCGCGTCGAGGAGGGCCGAGTGAAAGTCCGCGCCTCCGACCTGGTCGTCTGGGCCCTGGAGGACGAAGGCGCCCGCCTGGCGTTCGGCATCCCCGGGACGCACAACATCGAGCTGTACGACGCAATGGAGCGTTCGGGTCGGATTGATGCCGTGCTGGTCACCGACGAGCAGAGCGCCTCCTTCATGGCCGACGCCGTGAGTCGCAGCTCCGGCAGCGTGGGCGTCGC
>JACQFU010000275.1 GCA_016199905.1 Candidatus Wallbacteria bacterium | reverse complement strand
GCAACCCGGGTTGTGACCAGAGACGACGAGAACGAGGCAGCCCTGGCAGGCGCCCTGCTCAGTGTCCATGCGTAAGTCAGGGTCAGTCCGGATTCGGCGGTCGAGCCGGAGCCATCCAGCTCAACGGCCCGCGGCCCCCCGGTCGTCACCTGGGATGCGATGGCCGCCAGAGGCGGACGGTTCTCTCTGACCAGTACGGAGACGGTGGCGCTCCGAACGGTGAGTGAACTGTCGGTGAACCGGACCTCCAGTACGTTCTGCCGCCCATCGATCAGGGTCACATTCTCGAAGACAACCGAGTCGGAGCCAGCAGGCCGGTTGACCGAGATCGGGGCGCCTCCGTTGACCCTGAGCTCGATCGCGGTTCCTGGCGTGGCGGTCGTCTCGATCGCGACGCGGGTCTGGAAACCGGTCGCTCCAGAAAGATCTGCGGTGAGCGTGGTGCCGTCAACGGGTGCGATGAAGACCAGTGGTGTGCCGGCGGGGCTGACGCGAACCTCAGCGGTCGCACGGATCGATGCGTCGGCACCGTCGCTGGCGGCGACGCTCAAACGAAAGGTGCCCGGCACGTCGGGAGTGAAACCGGTGACCGCGGCCGCAACCGTGCCGTTCGGAGAGATGTCCGAGTTGGTTCGGGCGCTGTCGGCCGGGACCGCGTCGAAGCGCCAGCCGTAGGTCAGCGTGTCCTCGGGGTCCCGGTCCTCACCCAGGGCCGAGAGGGTCACGAAGCGTCCGGCAAGGGTCACCAGCGGAGAGGCTGCCACGGACACCGAGGGCCGTGTGTTGGCCAGGGTCAAGGCGACCGTGACGGGCTCCGAGTTGGCAAGGGAGTCACTCACGACGAGCCGCACCAGGTAGGTTCCACGCTTGTCGGGGACGAAAGAGGTCCGGAAGGCGGCGGCCGTCCCGTTCGGCTGGAAGCTCGCGTCCGAGAGGACACTGCCAGCCGGCCGCGTCAGAAACGACCACGTATACGTCAGCGGCCGATCGCCGTCGGGGTCGGTGGCCGAGCCCACTAGCACGAAGGAATTCCCGCGTCTGATGAGAGGTTCCGGGCTCGACGCAGTAGCCGAAGGTGGGTGATTGAAGCGAATGACCTGGAGGCTCGTGGGGCTGTCGGCACCGTTGCCGTCACCTGCCTCGGCGCCGGAATTCTGGTCCGCGCCGTGGACCGTGGCATGGCCCGTGTAGGTGCCGGGAGCGACATCACCGGCGACAGCGACGGACAGCGACAGGGTGACGGTCTCGCTGCCCGAGACGAGCCCGGAAATCCCCGTCGGCGAGAGTACGAGGAAGCCACTCGAACCGACATTGTTCGCAGCGACCCGAAAGGCCAGCGCCACCGCGGAGAGCCCGGCAGAGGCCTCGCCCGAGTTCCTCACCAGGAGCGTCGCCGTGAATCTCTGCCCCTGAACGACGGACGAGGGCAGGGTAAACATCGCGATGTCCAGTTGCGCTCTCCGCTGTACGTTCAGGCTAGCCGTTGCATCGCCGCCACTGTCGAAGAGAACCGCATCGCTGTGGAGATCCCGCCCGGAGGCTGAAGCGTCCACGGTGAGGAGCCCGGTCGAGGCGGTATCACTCGCCTTCACGGAGAACGTGACGGTGCGGGTTTCTCCCCCGGCCAGGGGAAACGGAAGAGCCGGGCTCGCGAGGAGGGAGTATTGAGACGAACGCTCGACCCCACCGGAGGACCTGAAAGAGAGTCGGACGCCGGTGACGTTCGCCGTGGCCTCGCCCGAGTTGGTGAGCGTGACCGAGACGGGGAAGGTTTGACCTGTCGAGACACGATCGGGCGCGCCTGTCCGCAGAATCTGCAGTCCCGCAGGGACAATGGCGTCGATGACGAAAACGGCGTTCGTGGGGGGCAGGTTCTCGTTGCCCGCGGCGTCCCGACCGTTGGCAATGGTCACAGTGGCGTTGCCGTTGCCGCCCGTAACGATCCTCTTGGTGAAGGTCCAGACTGTCGACGTGGCCGTGGCCGTCATGTCAGTGACAGCCTGGTCGTTGGCGACGCCCGAGCCGTCGATGGCCAGCGTAGGCGTGGTGACGATCGCCTCGGAGAAAGTCGCCGTGATCGTCAGCTCGCCTGCGCCGACGGCTGCCTTGTCCTTGCTATAGGTGAGCTCGAAGGTAGGGGCTGTGGCGTCGATGGCGAAGCTGGCGTTCGTGGCGGGCCGGTTCCAGTTGCCAGAGGCGTCCTGGCCGTTGGCAATGGTCACCGTCGCGTCGCCGTCGCCGCCGGTGGCGATCGCCCTGGTGAAGACCCAGACCGTCGAGGTGGCCGTGGGCGTCATGCCGGCGGCGGCCTGGTCGTTGACGTCACCCGGGCCCTGGATGGCCAGGGTAGGTGTGGTGGCAATCGCCTTGGAGAAAGTCGCCGTGATCGTCAGCTCGCCCGCGCCGACGGCCGCCCTGTCTTTGCTGTAGGTGAGCGCGACGGTGGGGGCTGTGGTGTCGCTGACGAAGATTACTCGGTCGTTTTCCGCGTCCGCGACGAAGAGCCGCGTTTCGTCCGAGAACACCCCGCTTGGCGTGCTCAGCGTCCCGGGGCCGCGGCCGCCGTTGTTGGGAAGGCCCGACGTGAAGTCGGGCTGCCCCCGAACCGCGTCCGCGCTCGTCTGGTTCGACGTGGGGATGCTGTTCCAGATCAGCACCCGGTGGTTGCCACTGTCCGCGACGCAGAGCCGCCTCCCGTCCGAAAAAACCCCGGCTGGCTCCTTCAGCGTCGCGGCGCCGAGGCCACCGTTGTTTTCGGTGGCCGAGGTGAAGTCCGGCTGCCCCAGCACAACATTGGCGCCCGCCTGGTTCGACGTCGGAATCTTATTCCAGATCAGCACGCGGTTGTTGAACTTGTCTGCGACGAAGAGCCGCCTCCCGTCCGAGAAGACCCCGATTGGCTCAAACAGCGACGCGGCGCTGAGGCCAGGGTAGTTTTCGATGCGCCAGTTGAAGTTGGGCTGCCCAAGCACCACGTCGGCGGCTGTCTGGTTCGACGTCGGGATGCTGTTCCAGATCAGCACCCGGTTGTTTCGAGTGTCTGCGACGAAGAGCCGCGTCCCGTCCGAGAAGACCCCATGCGGCTGGTTCAGCGTCCCGGCGAGCGGGCTGACCACAGTGGCCCGGGTGAAGTTGGGCTGCCCCAGCACCACGTTTGCGCTCGTCTGGTTCGACGCCGGGATGCTGTTCCAGATCAGCACCCGGTTGTTGCCGGTGTCTGCGACGAAGAGCCTCGCCCCGCTCGCGAAGCCCCCCGTTGGATAGCGCAGCGTCCCGGCATCGAGGCCACCGTTGTTGGAGGTCCTCGTGGTAAAGCCGGGCTGCCCCAGCACCACGTTTGCGCTCGTTCGATTCGACGTCGGGATGCTATTCCAGATCAGCACCCGGGCGCCCAACTGGCTCGAGATGAAGAGCCGCGTCCCGTCCGAGAAGACTCCGGTTGGACCCGGCAGCGTACTGGCGTCTTGCTCGCCGGTGTTTGTGGTGCTGGCGTCCGAAGCAAAGTTGGGCGGCCCCAGCACCACGTTGGCCGTTGCCTGGTTCGACGTGGGGATGCTGTTCCAGATCAGCACCCGGTTGTTGCCGCCGTCCGAGACGAAAAGCTTCCTCCCGTCCGAGAAGACCCCGTTCGGGTAGCTCAGCGTTCCGGCGCCGCGGCCACCGTTGTTTTGGGTGGCCGCGGTGAAGTTGGGCTGCCCCAGCACCGTGTTGGCCGCCGCCTGGTTCGATGTCGGGATGCTGTTCCAGATCAGCACCCGGTGGTTGACCTGGTCCGTGACGAAGAGCCTCGTCCCGTCCGAGAAGACTGCGCTTGGAAAGTTCAGCGTCGCGGCGCTGAGGCCACCGGCGGCCGAGAGGAGGTCGGGCTGCCCCAGAACCACGTCGGCTGGAGCCTGGTTCGCCGTCGGGATGTTGTTCCAGATCAGGACCCGGTTGTTGTAGGAGTCCGTGACAAAGAGACGCGTCCCGTCCGAGAAGACCGCCATTGGATAATTCATGGAAGCAAAGAGGCCTCGGCCGGCGGAGGTGAAATCGCGTTGCCCTAAAACCACGTCTGCCGCAGCCTGGTTCGCTGTCGGGATGCTGTTCCAGATCAGCACGCGGCTGTTGTTGCTGTCCGCGACGAAGAGCCGAGTCCCGTCCGAGAAGGCGCCTTGTGGCGCATTCAGCGTCCCGGCGCCTCGACCGCCCTGGTTTGGCTCGTTTTCAGATAGGTTCCGTTGCCCGACGACAATATCGGGCGGCGTGTGATTTGTGGTGGGGATGCTGTTCCAGATCAGCACCCGATTGTTGTCGGCGTCCGCGACGAAGAGCCGGCCCCCGGCCGTGGAGACAGCGCGAGGATTGCTCAGCCCCCGGAACAGCCCCTCGCGCGAGAAGGCGTCGATCTGTCCCAGCGTCACGGCTGCCTGCCCGGCCGGCCCGGCCGCCGCCACGCCGCCCGGGCCCAGCGCCGGCCAGACCGCCGCCAGTACGGCGACGCTCAGCGCGATCTTCAGTCTCACGTTCACGGCGGCCGCGAGAACCGTCAACAGTGGGCGCGCAGGCGCGCGATCCCGACGATCGAGCAGGCGAAAAGGGACGGGACGGGCGGATGTCGGGATGTTCATGTCGAGCCTTTCCTTGAGTGATGCCGAAACCAGGCATTTCGGTGAGACGGCGCCGGGGAGGGCGCGCAGTGGGCCGCCACGGGCAAGAGGCGTGCCTGAGGCCGCGCCAACTTCACCCAAACCGCTGCTTCGCTGCGCCAGCAGAGACAATGGCAGATTCGTCCCGCCGCTGCCGCCCGGGGCCGTGCTCCCGCCCGCCTGACATCCACGTCAGGTGGACCTGACGCGGATGTCAGGTAGCCGAAGGTCTCCGCGCGGCTTGAAACGCCAGGCACCGGGAGCCATCGTCTCTGAGGCTCCGGACGGAGTCCTTCGCTCTCGAAGGGCTCGAGGAAGCGGGGTCTGACCGCCAAGGCCAAGGCATCTCGCGGCCTGCGCACGAGGCCCTGATTGTCAGCAAGACAAGACGGGTCCGTGTCGTCGCATCCCCTCGCCGAGGTAGAATGCTCCTGACGATGACGAACGATGGGAAGAAACCCACCGGCCTGCCCGCGTGGTCCCGGCCGGAGGTGATCCGGGCGTGGGAGGATGCGCGACTCGCACGCTATCGTGCCATGACACCCGAGCAGCGCGCCGAGCTGTTCGCCGTGCTCTGCCGAGCGGCCACACAGATCTCGATGAGTAAGCCGATCCCACGGGGAACCGAGCGGTTTCGGCTGCCGTTGCCCGAGAGCACGATTCGACTCTGGCAACGATTGAGAGGTGGGTATCACTGGCGACGTCCTCGCTCCTGACCTTATCCATCTGGCTGTCCAACTGACCCGGGCACTCGAGGACGCGGCAATCGAGTACGCCATTGGCGGAGCCTTGGCGCTGAGCGTTTGGGGGCGGCCTCGGGGCACGGAGGACATCGACATCGCCGTGTTCGTTCCCGAAACGGGGCTGGAGCGCGTGCTGGCGGTCTTTCGCGGGGCCGGCGCTGACGTCGACACGGGCATCTGTCACTGGCAAATGAAGAACTGGCGGCATGCCGAGATCGAGTTTTTGCCGTTCATCATCGATCTGTTCGTTCCGGACTTCGAGCTCTACGATTGGGCGCATCCCCGACGCCGACGAGTTGAGATGGGCGGTCAGCTCATGTCGTTCTGGTCGGCAGAGGATGTGCTCCTCTTCAAACTGCTCTTCTTTCGCTTGAAGGACAAGGCGGACATCGACTCGCTAATGCGCGTCCAGCGCGAGAATCTCGATCTCGAGTACATTCGCAAGGCTCTGCGTGAGATCTTCGCCGACGAGGAGCGCTCGCGCTGGTTCGAGGAGGAAATGCGCGACGTGTTCGGCTCTGGCGCCTGAAGCGAGCTCGTCCTTCACTTCGACGTGAGGTCGTAGAAGCGGTCGGCCAGCGTGGTCCCGATGAGGCACGAGGCGCGGCTGCGGCCGGCGGTCAAAGCATGTGCCAAGGAATGGCCGTGATGCGCTCGGAGAGCTGTGCGGGCCTGAGCGCCCCAAAGAGTAGGTGGACGAATGGACTTCATGATCATCGTCGCTTTCTAAGGTCCAGTTTCTTGAGAATGGCGCTCGATTGGCTGAATCGGGGCGTAGGCTTGTTGGCCTCCACCCGCCATCCCCTCAGCAGCCGGTAAAGCTGCCGCTCGCTGATGCGGAGGATCTCGGCAGCCTTCTGGCGATTGCCGTCGACGCATCGCAGCACGCCCAGGACATGTTGCCGATCGGCCTCCGCCAGTGTCGCGAGCGACCCTTGCGGATCGAGGTCCCCCAGCAAGCAGAGGTGCTGAGGCCCGATCTCGGCAGCAGCCGCGAACCCGGCGGCCAGCGTCGCCCGCTCCATCGTGTGCGCCAGCTCCCGAACGTTTCCCGGCCATCGGTAGGCCATGAGCGCCGCGCGCGCCGCCTTGCCCAGCGGGCACACCGCCGCGAATTGCACGCGAGCGCCAAAATACTCGGCCAGTGGGATGATGTCCTCCGGCCGCTCCCGCAACGGGGGAACCTTCAGCCGGAAGACGACCAGCCGATGGAACAGATCCTCCCGGAACCGGCCGGCTGCCACTTCGGCGGAGAGATCCCGATTCGTAGCAGCCAGCACCCGGACATCGACCTCGCGCTCCCGCGTCGAACCCAACCGGCGCACCAGCCGCATCTCCAGAAATCGCAGCAGCCGCGTCTGCACTGCGGCGGGCACGTCGCCGACCTCATCGAGGAACAGCGTGCCGCCGCCGGCCACCTCCAGCAAACCCGGACGGGCCTCCGCGGCACCCGTGAAGGCGCCCTTCTCATAGCCGAACAACTCGGCGTCCAGCAGGCTCTCCGAGAGTGCTCCACAGTTCACGACCACGAGGCTCTGCTCGCGTCTGCAGCTCGCGGCGTGAAGGATCTCGCAGAGCAATCCCTTGCCGGTGCCGGTCTCGCCCTCCAACAGCACCGAGGAGTTGGTCCCGGCCAACAGCCGAGCCTCCTCCAGCAATTGCCGCATGGGCGCCGAGTGCGCCACCACCTCGGGCGCGCCCGGCCGACGGCGGCCCCGCAGCTCTTCGCGATAGAGCTGGTTCTGGCGCGAAAGCCGGCCCTTTTCCACCGCACGCTCCAGCGTCAGTTCCAACTCGGCAAGCCTGGCGGGCTTGGTGACGAAATGGAAAGCCCCGCGCTTCATCGCGTCGATGGCGGCTTCGATGGAACCGTACCCGGTGATGACTACAACCTCCAATTGCGGGTCGGTCGCCTTGAGTTGTTCGAGCAACTGGAGGCCATCCAGTCCAGGCATCCTGATGTCGACGAGGGCCGCGTCCAGATTGCTTTCCCGGGCCACCGCGATGGCGCGCTCGAACCCGTCGGCCTGCAGGACTCTGTACTCGCGCGTGGTCAGATAAGTGGCCACGTTTTCCCGGAAGTCGGGCTCGTCGTCGACCAGCAGGAGCGTGCGACTACTCATAAACGGCCCTGCATGGATTGGGGCGGTGGCATCGGCGAGGCTGCGTCAGCCGCCTGCAATCGTGAACTTTCACCAGCCCGCACGCGCTTCTCCTCGAGCCGGGAATCCGCCGGAAGCCAGACTCGGAAGACCGTTCCCTCGCCTGGCTTGGTTTCGAACCCGATGCGACCGTGGAGCGCCTCGACCATTTGACGGCTCAAGTACAGGCCGAGCCCCGTCCCTTTCCCCACTGGTTTGGTCGTGAAGAACGGCTCGAAGAGGTGGGCGGAAACCTCGGCCGCCATGCCTTGCCCCGTGTCCGTGACAATCAACTCCACGCCATTGTCGCGCCGTACGCACTCGATGATGACCTGTTTGCCGTCGTCCGAAGCGTCCATGGCATTGAGCACGAGGTTGACGAGCACCTGCCGGATGGAGTGGATTCGGCTGGCTTCGAGCATCAGGTCCGGGCAGGTTCCCACGTCCATGCCGCCGGACATGGGCCCGCCCTGGGCCAGGTGCTTGTGTGTGTGGGGGAACGTCACGAGAAGAGAACGGGCGCGCGCGCTGGCCGCTACCAGATCGTGAACGTCTTCCAGCACGCATCTGAGATCCACTCGTTCGAGAGTCTCGTTGGGCCGGCGAGCGAAGGACAGCAGATTGTCGATGATCTTCTTGCAGCGGTAGACGTTCCTCTGAATTCGCCCGAGGTGCGTTTGGAGTTCGGCGCCCGCGCCGGTCGCCTCCGAGCGACCCGTGAACGCGCGGTCGGCGAGGATCTCGGCAGAGCTGGCGACGGCCGCGAGCGGGTTGTTCAGTTCGTGGGCGACGCCGGCCGCCAGCCGTCCGATGGCGGACAACTTACTTGCCTGGGTGACCTGGGACTGCATCTCCTTCATCAACGTGATGTCCTGGATCAGCCCCAGACGCTGCTCGGAAGCCCTGCCGATGGGGTTGCACTGCACGAGGAATACCCTCATCTGCCCGTCTAGCATCATCGTCCGCTCCGAGGGATGGCAGACCCGCTGCCTCCAGACGGTGCCGAGGGAACAACCGCTGCAGGCCTCGTGGTCGTTGAAGAGCCGCTGGTGGCAGATCTGCCCCGCCAGATCCTGGCCGAACCACTCGTAGGCCTTCTGATTCGCCCAGACCATCTGGTTGCCTCGCTCCAGAACGATCATGGCCGCGCCGATGCTGCGAACGATCTCCTCGGTCTTTGCTTGCTCTGTCGAGAGCATCTCGCCGGCCTCCAAAATCAGCTCGTTTCGCTGGCGAAGCTTCGCCACGAGCGTGGTCGTGAAGTAGGCCGTCGAGAAGGCCGCCGCAATGAAGGCCGTGAGAATTCCCGCGACCCGGACGCCGCGCTGCTTGGCCAGTACGGCAGCGGCCAGGCTTGGACCGATAGCCGGTAGTCGCGCGTTGCCTCCCGTCGTCAGGGGATGGCTGGCCCAAGCGTGGGTCTCCTGCAGTAGCACCATTCCGCAGAAGAGCAGACAAGCGATGGCGGTCACGGCGTAAGTCCTCTTCCGGCCGAACAGGATGCCCGCGATGCCCACATGGAAGAGGTAGAACAGGGAGAATGGATTGTCCGCACCGCCGGCGAAGGCCAACATCGCGGTGAGCGCAACCAGGTCCAGGAAGACCTGCGGATAGGCCATGTTCGCGCCCGGACTCCGCCGAAGCAAGAACAGGAAGATCGCGTTGTAGACGGCCATCGCTGCCGCGACCGTCGTCACGGCGAACGCTTCCAGGCCCGGTAGGTAGGACACCGAGCACCTTCCAACCGGTGAAGGTCGCGAGCAGCACTCCGGCGATTGCGATCCACCGCAGTTGGGTGACCCACAATTGCCGCGTGTTCGTCTCCTCGCTCTCCGAGCGGCGAGCAAACTCTCGTAGTCTGCCGGCCAAGGGAACTGGGGACTGCTCGGGACCGTGCCTGGTCATCCACCAGGCTACGAGGCCCGCCAGCACAAACGAAGTCGCCGTGCCGCGTACCAGGTGCAAGGCGCTGAGAAGCTCGCGCGAGGCCCCGGAAAGGAGCGTTCGCTCCGCAAGCTCATAACCACCGAAGAGGCCCAGCCACGCGAGGAATGCCAGCGGCACCCATCCCAGTGTCTGCGCGCGCTTGCCTTCGAAGGCGATCTCGTCGGTCCTTTCAGCTCTTCTCGCGCACGGCCCGCGGACGCCGCAAGATGCACCGCTCGGTCACAGTGTATCAGCGCAGCTACCCGGCTGCCATTGTACCTGAGCGCGCCTTTTCGCTTGCTTTCTGGTAGGGCCCAGCCCCGAAGAAGACGAAGGCCTGAAACTCCCTACGGCGCGGCGGGCACCGGGACGGATAGCGTGTCCCCGCCGCCCGCATGTCCCCCAACTGAGCGACCGAGGGGAGCGGACAGATGGGGGCATCGAGGCCCCCGTACCACCGCCGGCCGCGGACTTCGGTGCCGCGCCGGCCGCTCCTGGGTGTGCGCTTCTCAAGCTCCAGTCATGGCCTCGTGCCACGGGATCGCGAGTTCCCGCAACTGCAAGTAGGCGCCCGGATTGTGTCGCAGGAAAGCGCGGAAGTCCGGGGATTCGAGAGCATAGCCCTTCACGCGCGTCTGGGCGCGAAACGCGAAACGCGATGACGACGCACGAAGAACGCTCGACGCGTCGCCCGCAAGACCGCCGCGCTCCAGCCTGGCCACGGGCCGCCCGCCGGCGAGCACCTGCACCACCCCTTCTTCGAGAATCACCGGATGCTCGCCCAGCAGCTCCCCCGGAGAATGCTCACAGACCACCATGAAGGTCTCGATCTGGTTCTTCTGGTTCGCCGTCAGTCCGCGGAACACGGGACTCTCGGCCAGCAGCTCCCAGCTCGAGCGATCGCGCTGATGCGCCAGCCGAGTCAAACGCTCGGCGATACCGGTGCCGCGGATCAGGTGACGGAACTGACTGGCGGTCAGGCAAAACACATCGACGGCGGTCTTCGCGACGACACCGGCAGTTCGCAAGGTGCCGAGCAGGATCGCGTGCTCGCCAAAAAAGTCGTAGGCCGCGAACGTCTTGCGCTCCTTGCCGTCGACCCAAACTCCCGCCAGCCCCGAGAGGATGATGAAGAAGTCGTCACCCGGGCTTCCGGCCTCGATGATCGTCTGACCCGGTTCGAAGTGGCGCCTCGAGGCCATCTGAAGAAACATGCAGGCACGTTCCACCGGCAACTGCGCGAAGATCTCGACGCGGGCCATGGTGTCGAGCGTCGCGAGTGCCTCCTGGTCCGGCAGTAGCTGCACAGACAAATCCAGAGTCCGATCGAGGCCCGTGGGCGCGACCTGCAGTCCGGAGCCCTCTGGAATGGACTTCTGCGAGACGTGTACGAGCAGCATTCGCTTGCGGATTTCCTCTCCCAGGCCGGCCAGCGCCTCGACCGGCGTGTGGATTGGCGGGATACCGGCTTCGTGCAGGATCAGGTCGTGGTGCCAAGGGAAGTTCAGTAACTCGTCTCGCCGTCTTTCGCCGAGAATGCCCTGTTCGTGCAGCCGCAGAATCTCCTCGGGCTTGTTCATCGTGTCGGACGGATACACCATGCTCCGGTTCCTCAGTCGCAGCTCGAAGCCCATGCACGGGATTGAGTGCAATGAGTACCTGAACGTGGCCTCGGCGCCGTGCAGGTAGTAGGGCTCTCCGGCGTAAACCGGCACGTGGTCGAACAGGTCCCGTAGCGCCTCCGGAGAGACCCCCGTAAGCGCCGAGTACTTCGTGACAAAGCCGTTCAGGACCGTCGGCGTCGTATAGACCGTGACGCGCCCCTCTTGCATGATCTTTTGCAAGGCGCCCGCGTCGTGGTCGGCGTGACAATGCGTGAGCACCAGGGTGTCGAGCTGTTTTGGGTTGATGTCGTAGCCGGCGAGCCAGTCCTCCCAGTCGACGGGGGGATCGACCATCACGCCGTTTCCCTGAATCCAGACGATGAACCCACACGTGCGGTTTCCGGGATCGAACCCGTGCCCGCTGCCGATCACCGAGACGCCCAGCAACGGTCCTCGAAACGCTTTCAACTGACCCTGAGACTCCGGGCTCCGCGAGGGCAGGGGCGGTTCGCCCGGCCACTGCCATCGGGTGCGGCCGCGATCCAGGATGGCGATTCCGCCATCGTCCTGCAGGACCACGGTGGTTCCGTCACCGGCCACTGCCGTTGCGCTACCCTCGTCGAACTCCCGCAACTCGATGAGGTCCTCGAGCATCATCGGCTGGTCGCTCATCATCGGGTTTCGCCGAAAATGGGCCATCTCGGAGCCCAGGTCGGGCATGAAATCGGCCGCGGTCCGTTGCAACTCGAT
This sequence comes from Candidatus Wallbacteria bacterium, assembly GCA_016199905.1. Taxonomy (GTDB): domain Bacteria; phylum Muiribacteriota; class UBA6191; order JACPRK01; family JACPRK01; genus JACPRK01. The sequence goes on along the minus strand of JACQFU010000275.1, from coordinate 3,858 downwards.
CGGGTCCACCTGGGCCGGCCCGAATAGCGACATGCCGATGACCTGCTCCAGCAGCGACCGTTGTTTGGAACGGCAGATGACGATCGTGCGTCGCTTGCGGACGAAGAAGTTGAAATAGGCGGGGAACTCCAGTTCGGCCAGGCTGATGCCGCGCTCCGCGGAGAAGAGGCGGGGACCTACGACGAAGCACTGCGGAACGCCGTCCGGCAAGACCATGGTGTCCTTGATCGTCTCGGGAACCGCCCCGTACTGGATCCAGCCCGAGGAGGTGGGAAAGATCACACCGCCCCGAGGCAGAACGATCGGTTGCGTGGTGTCGAGCGATGTCACGGCGCAGAGCCTCCTGTGGGCTGGACTGTTGTCCTCATGAGGAGGGCGATCGCGTCCGCCGCGCCCACCCCCACCGACGTGAAGTGGAGGAGCACCTCCCTGCCGGAATCCCCCGCGGATAGTACCTTGCCATAAACGTGTACCGCGCCGGACTTGGCCGTCGGGAAGTCGAACTTCACGACGGCCATCGGATCCACTGGGCGAGCGCAAGAGATTCTCGCCTCCTTGCTGGACAGGTGCGTGATGGTGGCTTCGAAATCCGGCGCCGGAATATTCTTGCCGTCCAGCACACTGAACAGGATCCGTACAGGCTGCGCAAGTTCCCGAAGGTCCGTTCTTCGCTTCGGTAGAGCCAGGCCGTACTCGGCACCGATGCCGCCGAGGTCGTAAAGGCGCATCGGTCTCGTCGAGCCCTTTGGGAACACCTCGAGTTCGCTGTCGATCCGCAAGCCCTCGCCAGCGGCGGTCGCCGTCGCCTCGGAGATCAGGATCTGCCCCCCGATTGTATAGGCTTCGATGCGCGATGCCAGATTCACGTGACGGCCCACGACCCCGAACTTGCTGCGTCGTTCGGACCCGATATTGCCGACGATGACTTCTCCGGTGTTCAGGCCTATGCCCATCTCGACCTGCGGAAGACCCATCGTCGCATTGAAGCGATTGACCTCCGGCATACAAAGTTGCATCTCGACAGCGCACGCGACGGCCAGCCGGGCATGGCCGTCGCGCCGGATCGGGGCTCCGAAGACGGCCAAGATCGCGTCGCCAATGAACTCGTCGACTGTGCCGCCATGCTTGGCGACTGTCTCCGCCATGGTGCCGAGGTAATGGTTGAGCAGCTTGATGACCTCGGCGGGTGGCAGGTTCTCGGCGAGAGGCGAGAAGCCTCGCAGATCGGCCATCATGACCGTGACTTCCCGGCTCTCTCCACCCAGAGCCAACCCCTCGGGAGTCTCGAGCAGGCTCGCCACGACTTCGTCGCTCAAGTAGCGTCCGAATACCTGGCGGATGAACTCGTTGCGCGCCTCCAGCTGAGCGACGAGCTCCCGGATGCGCTCATGCGCCCGCATGATGGCCTCGCCGGCTCGGAAGGCACCTTCGACATGTTGGGAATCAGGCATCAGAATGAACTTGGAACCCATCTCCTCTCGGATCCGGTGCATCACATTGCAATCCATGCAGGCCAGATGCTTCTGAGCGAACTCCCCCTGGACCATGCCGCCGCAGAGCGTCCCGGCCACGGCCCAGCAGACCCGCCCTCCATTCGCGCCGCCATTGATGCCATTCAACTCCGCGTCTGTTGCCGCCGGGCAGGCCCCGAGCTCGGCGGCCTTGGTGCCACCGGGCCCCCGCCCACAGGACTTCAACTCCCAGCAGTTGAGACGTTTCATCTTGCAATCGCAGCGCGGGCTTCGCCCGCCCTGTGGCTGTAGGCTGGAGACTGTAGGCTGTAGGACTGTCCGACGAAATCTTCGCGCGCCGCGACGACCTTCGGGAGTAGTAGACCGGCGTGGTGCCTCGCACCCAGCAAGAAACACCCGGTGTCTCCGGAGTTCGAGACCGAAATCATGCCGCAGCCCCAGACAGTCGCCGTTGCGCCCATGGCTGCGCCTCCTCTCGACCCGGGTTGTTTGCGCGGACCGAACGCCGCTCTCTACGGCGTCAAGACTCGGTTGGATCTCTGACGTAGGACAGGGGATCAGACACCCGACAATGGCATGAAAGAGGCCATGGATGTGGCCTGGCACGTTTGGAACGCCAGCGGCGGAAACTGGTCCCAAGTGTATCACGTCCTGGGCTCGCCTCTGCGGGCGTCATTCTTCCGCGCGAAGCTTCTGAACCCGGGACAGCTACCGTTCCAGTGCGGGTCCTGGATATCGCGCTTCGAACGCTCCACGGAGTCCCCACGCTGACGCTGGTCGTCGATCGGGCCCTGGTGGCACCGTCGGCCGCCGTGACCGCCCGCACTTCGAAGTCTATCTGCCCAACCTCACGTCCCCGTTCCCGATCGAGCCGGGCCGTGGCTACCTGCTGCAGAACCAGAGGCTGGAATCGATCGCGCTGCCCAGGCAATAGTGGATCACCGATGGCCACGAAGCGTGGACACGGGCCGGTCAGCGCTTCTTTGCGTCCAGCTCCGTCCATCTGGCCCAGAGCCGATCGAGCTGGGCCCGTGCCTCCTGGAGCGCGCGCCAGGAAGCGGCCAACTTGTCGGCGTCGTGGGCGATCTCGGTGGAGTGAACCTCTCCGTCCAGTCTCTCGACCTCCGACTCGGCGTCCAGGATCCGGGCTTCCATGCCCTCCAGTTCCTGCTTCTCCTTGTAGGAGAGGCTTTTGGAACGCGGTCGGCAAGGCTCGGGAGCGACCGCCGCACCGCGGGCCGTGCTCCGACTCTGCGCGGCCTCCCACTGGGAGTAGTCGGCAAATCGCTCGACGCCGCCTTGGCCGTCGAGGGCCAGAAGCTCGTTCGACATCCGCTCCAGCATGTACCGATCGTGCGTGACCAGGACGAGCGCGCCGGGAAACTCGTCGAGGCTCTCCTCCAGGACACCCAACGTCTCGAGGTCCAGATCGTTGGTCGGCTCATCGAGAACCAGCACGTCCGCCGGACGAAGCATCAGCCGCGCGACCAGCACGCGAGCCTGCTCGCCGCCCGAGAGCCGGTCTAGCGTGACGTCCAACTGTTCGGAGCGGAACAGGAAGCGCTTCGCCCAGGTGACGACGTGGAGCGAGCGCCCACGGTAGTCGACCGAGTCGCCGCCCGCGGGCGTGAGCGCGGCGCGCAGCGTCAGTCCGAGGTCGAGTTGCTCGCGGGCCTGGTCGAACATCACCAGTGAGAGCTTGTCGGCGCGCTCGAGCGTGCCGCTGTCGGGCTCGAGCTCCCCGGCCAGGATGCGCAGCAACGTCGTTTTGCCGCTGCCGTTGAGGCCAAGGACTCCGAGCCGCGTGCCGGGCGAGAGGACCAGGTCGACAGCCGAGAAGAGCTTCCGTCCTTCGTAGGCTTTGCCGATACCCTTGCACACCACGAGTTGCCGGGAGCGGCGGCCGGAGCCGGCGAAGTCGATGTCCGCGGTCGACTGCGCCTGGCGCTCGCGCACGCCGGCGAGTCTTTCGATCAGCCTGCCCGCCTCGTCGATGCGTGCCTGCGACTTGGTCGCGCGCGCCTTGGGGCCGCGGCGTAGCCACTCGACCTCGCGACGGACCTTGTTGGCAAGCATCTCTCCTTCGCGAGCCTGGGCGGAGAGCACCTCGGCGCGGCGGACGAGGAACTCGCTGTAGCGGCCTTCCATCGAAAAGCAGCCCTCTGGGTACACCTTGTTTAGCTCCAGGACTCGGGTGGCCGCGTTCGCCAGGAACACACGGTCGTGGGTGACGATGAGCGCCGAGAACGGCGACGTGCGAAGGAGCCGTTCGAGCCACAGCACGCCTTCGAGATCCAGGTGGTTCGTCGGCTCGTCCAGGAGCACGACGTCGGGCTCGCGCACGAGCGCGCACGCGATTGCCAGTCGCTTGCGCCAACCGCCGGAG
>JACQFU010000274.1 GCA_016199905.1 Candidatus Wallbacteria bacterium | reverse complement strand
GTGCGGTCGAGCACGGCGATAGCCTTGACCGTCGCTGGGAGGGCTTCGACGAATCGGCGCGTGTCGAAGGGCCGATAGAGGCGGACCTTCAGGATGCCCACCTTCTCGCCTCGGCCGCTCATCCAGTCGACCGTTTCGTGGGCCGCCTCGCAGCCCGAGCCCATCATCACCACGACGCGGTCCGCGTCGGGCGCGCCGTGATACTCGAAGAGCTTGTAGGCGCGGCCAGTCAATTTCGCGAAACGGTCCATCGACTCCTGAACGATGCCCGGACAGGCGTCGTAGAAGCGATTGACGGACTCGCGGGCCTGAAAGAAGACGTCCGGGTTCTGGGCCGTGCCGCGCAGGACGGGACGGTCCGGCGAAAGGGCACGAGCCCGGTGCGCCAGCACCAGGTCGTAGTCGATCATCGCCCGGAGGTCGTCCTCGGTCAGGACCTCGATCTTGAGGACCTCGTGGGAGGTGCGGAACCCGTCGAAGAAATGAAGGAACGGCACCCGCGCCTTCAGCGTGGCGGCCTGGGAAATGACCGCGAAATCCATCGCCTCCTGGACGCCGTTGGACGCCAGCAGGGCGAAGCCGGTGGCCCGGGTCGCCATCACGTCGCTGTGGTCGCCGAAGATCGAAAGCGCCTGGGCTGCCACAGCCCGCGCGGCCACGTGGAACACCGACGGCGTCAGCTCGCCGGCGATCTTGTACATGTTCGGGATCATCAGCAGAAGGCCCTGCGATGCGGTGAACGTGGTGGCCAGCGAGCCGGTCTGCAGCGCGCCGTGGACGGCGCCCGCGGCGCCACCCTCGCTCTGCATCTCGATCACGGAGGGCACGGTCCCCCAGATGTTGGGCAGCGACTCGGCGGCCCAGGCATCGGCCCACTCGCCCATCGCCGAGGATGGCGTGATCGGATAGATGGCGATGACTTCGTTCAGGCGGTGCGCGACATAGGCGACGGCTTCGTTGCCGTCCATCGTCTTGAATGCTCTGCTCATGACTGCTCGGTCTCCAGCGACGCCGGAAGTGCCCCGGCGGAAGGCATCCGGCGGAGAGGGCCGCGGCCGAGCGCGTCGTTATGGGGCCGCGGCCCTCGCCGGACTGTCCGTGGCGGGCTTCCGCAAATAGCGGGCCCGAATCGGATCTACCGGCGGTGGCAGGTCAGGCACTCCAGGCCGGTGTCGGGGTGCGAGAGCCCCTGTCCTGGCCTGTGACAGAGAGTGCACTGGCTGCGCAGCGTGGCCGTGCCGTGGGCTGGCACTACCGCGGGCGGCGGCAGCGGTGGGCCGGGCGGGACGTGAGTCCCGGCGGCGATCTTGTGGCAGACGGTGCAGGTGTTGCCCGCGATGTGACAGGCTATGCAGTGGCGGGTCGACTCCCAACCCGCCCGATGGGCGTTGGGCCCCGTGGAGGGCGGCGTCGTCTGATGACAACGGACGCAGGCGTCCTGCCGGTGGCAAACCAGGCACTTGTCGCGATCGATGCTGGCCATCACGCCGTGGCCCCGGACGCGGAACTCATTGGTGTGACTCGCCGGGGGCGTGTCCTGGTGGCAGGTCGAGCAGAAGGCTTGCTGATGGCAGAAAGTGCACTGCTTCTGCATGGGACGGGCGTGTCCCCTGCGGACTTCCTGTCCGTGGAGCTTGAGCCAGTTGCCCTGGTTGTGGAATTGAGGCCGGACTGCCTTGATCTCGCTCGTGTGGCACTTGCTGCAGCTGATGGCCGCGGCCCCCCTCTTGCTGTGGCAATCGATGCAGAGCTGCATCTTCGGCAGGATGTCGGGCGTCAGTTTCTCGTTTTCCTCGATGCCCTTGTGGCAGGTCTTGCACTCGAGCTTCGCGGTCACCGTGTGAGTCGGGTGCTTGAATCGCACACCCTTCAACTCCGGCGCGACGGTCCACTTCGGTCCCACCAGCTTGCCGCCGCTCATCGTGTGGCACTTCAAGCACTCCGGCGCCGCAGGCTTGGCCTTGTCGGCGTCGTGGCAGTTCATGCAGTTCTCCGTCGACGGCATCAAGCCGGCCCGTTCCTTCGTGGCGTCGTGACAATCCGCGCAGGCCGTGCCTCGTTCGATATGCGCCTTGTGGTTGAAGACGAAGACGCCTGGAGCGGCAGTCGTTCCGGTGGTCGCCGAGGCCGAGGCCGCACTGGCCGTGGTGCTCGTGGAGGCCGAAGTCGATGCCGCGCTGGCCGTGCTCTTGCCCGAAGCCGGCGACGAGGCGCTTCCGGCCAGCAGGACCGTGGCCAGAGGCAGGGTAATCGCCAGCAGCACTGCCAGGGCGATCGGCCTGGAGCCTGCGTTGCGGGCGGAGATCGTGACGAGGTTCATCGGGTTCGGACTCTCAGAAGTCGTGCTTGACCGACAGTTCCAGCGTCCGGAACTGTCCGCCGTCCTGGAAAGGCTCGGCGACCAGGCGCGAGCGCACGCCCCAGTCGCGCTCGGGGCTCTTCCAGTCGCAGGTCAGGTAGTACTCGCGGACGTTGTCGCGAAGCAGGCCCGTCAGCGGATCGAACTGGTACAACGAATAGCTGGAGCCGGCAGCGAATTTGAGCTGGCGATTGAAGGCGTAGCCCATCTCGCCGCCGATGGTGCTGAACTCGCTGGTCTGGGCCAGGTAGCGATCGTAGTTGATGGCCAGCGACACCTTGGGATTGCCTAGCACCTCCGGCAAGAACAGGCCCGCGTACCACCGGTCGAAGTCCTGGTTGAAGATGGGCGCCCCGGCTCCGCTGTCGGAGTTGCGGTTCGTGTACCCGAAGTTCAGATCCAGCTCGCCCTCGAAGAGCCCCTTGCTGCCGGAGAGCGAGAGCTGCGTGTAACCGTTGTAGGAGCCGAGGACGTCGAACATCGGCGAGAACTCGGTCGCCTGGCCGAAGAACGCGCTGGGCTGACGCTCCGCCGAGAGAGTGAAGTAGAGGCGGTCCCCCGGATACCTGAAATTGCCTCTCATCGACACGGAGCGGAACCGGTCGTCGATCCGAAGCGCCTTCGCGTCGAGGTCGACGTGGCTGTTCAAGTCGTAGAACGCTGCCAGGGCCGCCATCGTGTCGGCCTCCACACGGCCCGGAGTCTGTCTTGGAATCGGCAGTCCGAAGGGGCTGAACCGGTCCCGGACACGTGCCAGATCGAGGCGCAGCTTCAGCCGGTCCGTGGCCGAGTGTTCCGCGTCGAAGCCGAGCACCCAATCGCCGTCCTGGGCGGGCTCGTAGAGATGCACCGTGTTGCCGGCATAGACGCTGTAGTGCGTGCGCGAATCGACTTCGTCTTCGACCCGAAGGCCGTCGAAGTAGATGCCCGGCACGTCCTGGATCGTCTGGCGGCCGATGCGAAGCTTATCGACGAATCCGAGATTCTTGATGTCCACATGGCCGTAGTAGAGGCGGCCGAAGGGATCGCCGAAAGTGTCGTCCATGCCTCGGAGGGGATCGCCCGGCGGCCGCTGCTTGTCGACGGTTTCGGTGCCGCGGAAGAACAACTCGCCGCTGACGTCCTGGCTCTCGTCGCCGACCTGCAAGCTGACGTATTGATAGAGGTATTCGTTGCCGCCCAAACCGAGGCCGTGGCGACCTCGGAAACGGGTCTGGACGTAGCCGTGGACCTCGGGATCGACCTTCGAGTCGGCGGCGCCGGTGGACGGAGCCGAGGCCGTCGAGGAAGTGGTCGCAGGCGCTGCTGCCGCGGACGACGTGGTGGCGGTGGAGGCCGCGCTGGCCGCTGCGGACGCAGTTGGCGACGCCGGCGCGGAGGCTGCCGAAATCGGCCCCGCCGTCACGCACGCAAGCAACGCCATGGCCGAGAACCTGGCCAGAAACCGGGAAGCCGCAATCCCGATGCGCTCGAATCTGATCATTGCCGACACCACACGCCAACAGTCACGGGCGGGGGTTCTACCATTTCAGTATTCGAAATTCAAGGACTTTGTGGCGCGATTTGTCGCAATTGTCCCTGTTTACCCTGAGTGGATGCGAACTCCCGGGAATGGGAAGAACCCACCATCCGGCTCCCCCCAGGAGGTCCGTCACCGTAGGAACGGGGGCCGGACGGCGGGCATGCGACCGCCGCAATCGGCGTGCCAGGGAGGCGGATTTGATGCTTCCGTTTCAAATCTCAAGTCGCCCCATCGTCGTCTCCCCCTCTTAGGCCTCGCATCTGCACTCTTCCCCGCAGGCCGTCTTGATCTTCTGGTCGTCGTAGCGGCAGTCGATCG
>JACQFU010000273.1 GCA_016199905.1 Candidatus Wallbacteria bacterium | reverse complement strand
TCGCGGAAATCACGATGGCGCCCAGCCTGCGGGAGCCGATGGTCAGGTAGGCCTCCGCATCGACAGCGACCTGGATGCGCGGCGAGCGCCTGCGCTCTCGTTGCGGGCCGCCCTCCGCCACGTAAAGCCCCTCGACGGAATGCACCGTCACCGGCTCCTCGACGCCTTTGACGCGCACCTGTCTGGGCTGCGCCAGGACACGTCCCCCAAGCCGCGTCCAGACCTCGTTGCTGATCAAGATCTTGGAGGCGAGCTCCTTGTTGAGCGACTCCAACCGGCTGGCCATGTTGACCGTGTGGCCCAGCACCGTAAACTCCATTCTCCTGGAGGCCCCCAGGTTGCCGACGAGCGCGGGGCCCGCGTTGATCCCAACGCCCATCGCCAAAGCAGGCCAGCCCTTGCCTTCGTTTAGCTGGTTGAAGGCCCCGACCCGAGCCTGCATCTCGAGCGCGCAGCGAACCGCCTGCATCGGCCCGTCGTCACAGGGAAGCGGACTGCCCCAGACGGCCATCAGGGCGTCGCCGATGTACTTGTCGAGGGTTCCGCCATACTTGAAGACGACGTCGACCATCTCCTCGAAGTAGGCGTTGAGCATCTCGATGACCTGCTCGGGCTGCATCGAGGAGCTGTGGCGCGTGAAGTCTCGCAGGTCCGTGAAGAGCACGGTGACGTCGGCGCGAACGCCGCCGGGCTTGAGTTCGATCTCCTTGTTGAACACGCGGCTCACCAGATGCGCCGGCAGGTAACGTTGAAGGTCGGCCCGGGCCACGGCTTCGTCGCTGACCTGCCGGACCAGCTCGGCGTTCTCGAGCCGGATGGCCGCTTGCCTCGCCAGCGCCATCCCCGCGTCCAGATCGTCGCGATCGAAGGCTGCAACCCGCCCGACGGCGTCCAGGTAGAGCGCCCCGAACAGCTTCTCTCTGTAGAGGATCGGCGCTGCCAGCGCCGAGCGGATGTCCTGGGCCACGATGCTCTTTCCCACGTCGAGGGCCCGGTCGCGGCTGGTGTCCTCCACCAGCAGGCCCAGTCTCTCGTTGAGCACTCTCCCCACGATCGTGCTCGAGATGACGAGCGTTTCCGTGGCCTGGCCGGTGCGGCTTCGCACGGCGCGCGTCTGCAGGCAATGGTTGCGGGTATCGAAGAGCAGCACCGCGCCACGGTCGGCGGGCACGACACCGAAGAGCAGGTCCAGTATGCGTTCCACCAGCTCGTCGGGCTCCAGGATCGTGGAGAGCGCTTCCACCGCGGAGTAAACGAGCTGCAGCTTCTTGTGCGTCTTCGCCAGCCTCTCCGGCGCGCCCTGGGCGTCCGAGAGCAGCCCGGCCATCTCGGCGGTGCAAGATGCCCGAACCGCTCCATCGACTCCATTGGCCCAAGGATCCAACCCGGACGCAACCGGGCCGGCCGGTCCCTCTGCCGGCCTGCTCAGGCGCACGAGCGTCGAGGGTCCCAGCCGGATCTCCGCGCCCAGCGGCACTGCGACGCGCCCAATTCGCATGCCGGCGACGAAGGTGCCGTTTCGACTCGACAGGTCTTCGATCTGCAACTGGCCCTTCTCGATGAAGAGACGCGCGTGCCGCCTGGAGACGTCGGGATCGGCGATCCGGAACCCGGCCTCGGTACCCCGGCCCAGGACCGTGTGGGCCGCCAGCTCGAAGGAGCCCTTCGGATGCGGCCCCCCGACCACCTCGAGAGTGAATGTGGCCGACCCCGGCACCGAAGGCGTCGAGGCCCACCAGGAGCAATGCGAGCACTGGCGCAGCTGGCAGGATGACGCTTCGTCGACCGAGACCAGCTCGCCGCACTTGGGGCAAGGGAAGGCTCCAATGCCCGGTACTCCGCTTCTCTCGACCGCTTCTTCCATCATGCCGAATCGTAGTCACCGGGGCCGCCGCGACGCAAGCGTGCCTCGACTCGATTCGGCTATGATGCAGAACAGGAGACGGAATGAATGGGGTACTTCGACTGTCCAGGCTGCCGTGCCCGCATCGTCACCGACGAGTTCGGCGACGCCCGCGAGGTGTACTGCAAGCAGTGCGGCAAACTCTATCCCCTGTCGGCAGGCCCAACGCCCGCCGCGCCGGCCCCTGGAAACGTGGGTGGCGCCGACCCGAACGCCCCCACCGGCGCCGGTTTGCCCGAGTCGCCCCCGCCGACGCCCGGCGTCCTCGATGCCCACGGTATTCCCGGCTACCGGATCGAATCCGAGCTGGGCCGTGGCGGAATGGGAATCGTCTATATGGCGACGCAGCTGGCGCTGGACCGGCGCGTGGCGATCAAGGTCCTGTCGCCCGAGCTTTCACGACAAGCGGTGCTGGTGCAGCGCTTCGACAAGGAAGCTCGGGTGCTGGCGCGGCTCTCGCATCCGCGCATCATCCAGATCATCGATAAGGGAAGGACAGGAGATCTCTTCTACTTCGTGATGGAGTATGTGGCCGGGACTAGCCTGCGCAAACGGATTCCGCCGCGAGGATTGGCCTTCGAAGACGCAGCCGTGATCATGTCGCACGTCTGCGACGCGCTGGGCTTCATCCACTCCGAGGGGGTGATCCATCGAGACGTGAAACCCGAAAACATCTTGCTGGCCGAAAAAGGCGGCGCCAAGCTCGGAGACTTCGGACTGGTCGGCTTGCTCGAAGAGGGCTCGCTCAAGGAGAACTTGACCCGCTCGGCGACGGCCATGGGCACTCTGCTCTACATGGCCCCGGAGCAGCGCACCGACGCGAGGAGCGTGGACCAGCGCGCCGACATCTACTCGCTGGGCGTGACTTTCTACGAGATGCTGACCGGCCAGCTGCCCGCTGTGAAGTACGCGCCTCCGAGCCAGCTCTCCAGCGGCCTCGACCGGCGCGTCGACGCCGTGGTCGACCGCGCCCTGGACCCGTCGGCTTCGAAGCGCTACAGCGACATCGCGGAGATGGTCGCGGAGTTGAGCGCCATCCCGGGGTGGCCGGGCTCGGGAGGTGACCCGGCCAGGTCGCATCGCAAGGTCACGGAGGGCGACCGTGAGCAGGAGACCTGGACCAACTTCATGGACCGGCTCGAAAGCGCCCCGCGCTCTGCGGATGCCCGAAAGGTCGACACCGTTCTGGGTGAGGAGCAGATGAAGTCGCTCTGGGTGCGCCAGAAGGCCGGCATGGGCGAGGCGGCCCCGCCGACGCCGGGCGCACCATCCGAGGCCGAGACGGCGGGGCTGGCGGAGGCCCGGATAGAGGCGCTGTGGAAGAAAAGCAAGTCCCAGACGATGGGCAGCGCGTCCCCCCTTCCCGTCCAGGTCGAGGAGCCGCGGCAAGGCGGAGTCCCTCGCGCCGCGCTCTACGCGCTCGGCGCCCTGGTGCTCCTGTCGGTCCTCGCGGCGTTGCTGCTCCTGTGAACGGGAGCCGCGATCAGTCGGAGACCTGGCTCATCACGGACGGTTCAGGCGGGCGATCCAACTCTCGATAGGCGTCCTGCAAGGCCTCCACGAGCTGGTGCAGGTTCACGGGCTTCGACATGTAGAAGAAGACCTGCTTGCGAAGAAGGTTGAGCGCCAGGATGCTGGAGTTCTGCGCCGTGAGGAACAGGACTTGCATCTTCAGCCCGCTCTCCTTCTTGAGGAGGTTGATGCGCTCCAGAAGTGCCATGCCGTTCATGACCGGCATGTCGAAGTCGAGCACGGCGATCTTGATGTCGGGGTGGGCCGGAAGCAGCTCCAAGGCCATCTGGCCGCTGGTGGCCCGCACGACGCGGAAGCCTTTGCCCTGCAAGTAATCGCCGATGACCATGACGACGTTCTCGTCGTCGTCTACGAGAAGGACTTCACAATTGGGCGGCTGTTGAGCTGCCTGTGGGCTGTTCATTTTTCGCTACCTCCCGGCTGAAGTCTAGACCAGACGGAGGATAACGTAAAGCCACGGCTGCTGGCGACGTGATAGAGTGCCGGCGGAAGCGAGCCTTCTCCGGTGAGGACCGGCGCTGCGGCTTCCGGCCAGACGAAGATGAGCGACCGGGTGGGAAGCGATCTCGAGCACCTGTTGCCGGTGCTGCTGGAGGTCGCTCGCGACATGAACTCCGAGCGGAGCCTGGAGAGGCTTCTGGAGTACATCCCGCGGGTTGTCGCGGAGCTGACTGACGCCGAGCGATGCACGATCTTCCTCCTCGACGAAGAGCGAGGCGAGCTCTGGTCGCGTGTGGCGATGGAGACCAAGGGAGAGATCCGTGTCAAGGTGGGCGAGGGCATCGCCGGCCACGTCGCGCGGACCGGCGAATCGCTGCACATCCGGTCGGCCTATGACGACGTCCGTTTCTCCACGAAAGGTGACAACCTCACCGGCTTCGTGACGCGCAACGTGCTCTGCGCGCCGCTGAAGCACTTGAACGGGCGCATCCTGGGCGTGTTTCAGCTGCTCAACAAGCGCAGCGGCGACTTCCAGAGGCGCGACGAGGAGCTGCTTACCCTGTTCGGTTCCCACGCGGCCGTGGCTCTCGAGAGCGCTCGGCTCAACCGCGAGAAGGACGAGGCGATCGTCAACCTGACCGAAACGCAGGGCCGTCTGCTGGAGCAAATGAAGCGCCTCGAAGGGCTCTACGCCATCCAGACCGAGGTGAACGCTTCCAACGGCTTCGAGGAGGTCCTCTCGTCGGTCATCCGCCGCACCGCGGAGATGTTCGATTCGGAGGCCGGCTCGATTCTGCTGCGAAGCTCCAGCGACAACCGTCTCTACTTCAAGTATGGCTACGGAGGGAAGGCCGAACAGCTCCAGACCGTCTCCATCTCCGCTTGCGAGGGCGTCGCCGGCTGGGTGCTCGAGAACCGCCGCGCCACGGTCTCCAACGACGCGGTCGACGACACTCGATTCGATCGCGAGTTCACCAACCGGCTCGGCTACGGAGTGCGCAACCTGATGGCGGCTCCGCTGGTCTGCGAGGGCGAACCGACGGGCGTCCTCGAGGTGCTGAACCGGCGGGACCGCGGCTACGACGCGGGCGATCTGGCGGCCCTCGAGTTCATCGCCGGCCAGGTCCAGGCAACTTTGCAGCGGCAAGTCCTGCTGGAAGAGAGCCGCAAGGCCCAGCGCCTGGCGTCCGTCGGCAACACCGCAAGCCGCATCGTCCACGACCTGAAGAACCCGATGACCGTCCTGCGCGGGATGCTGCAGATTTTCCAGGAGACCGAGCTGCCGCCCGAGCAGCTCGCCAAGTACGCCTCCGTCGGCATCCGGGAGATCGATCGCTCCGTGGAGATGATGCAGGAGATCCTCGACTTCGGTCGTGGAAACACCAATTTCACGTTCAGCCACCTGGAGCTGGCGCTCCTGGCCGACGAGATCGTACCGCTGCTGGAACGGGAGTGCCGCCAGAAACGGCTGGAGTTGACGATCGACTTTCCGGCCGGCCTCGCCGTCTGGGCCGATCCTCCGCGGATGAAGCGAGTCGTATTCAACCTGGCGCGCAACGCCGTGGAGGCACTGCCGTCAGAGGGGCGTTTGACTCTTGTTGCACGGCCCCAAGAACTGGGGGTGCTGATCCGCGTGGCCGATAACGGCCCCGGCATCCCGCCCGAGATCCGCTCTCGCCTCTTCGAGGCGTTCGCCACTCACGGAAAAACTCACGGCACGGGTCTCGGCCTGGCGATCTGCAAGAGTCTGGTCGAAGGACACAAGGGGAAGATCTGGGTCGACTGGGACCACAGCCCCGGCACCTGCTTCTCGCTCTGGCTGCCGGCTCCGGCGTGAGACTTAGTGACTGCCACGAAACAATCATGGCAAGAGGCGTCTCCTCGCAGAAAAGTAGGGCAGGCCTCCGTGCCTGCCTAGCCCTGGGCCGGCACGGAGGCCGGCCCTACTGCATCATGGCTTCGTTTGCTCCAGTTGTTTCGTGG
>JACQFU010000262.1 GCA_016199905.1 Candidatus Wallbacteria bacterium | reverse complement strand
GGCGTCGCGAGACCGGGTCCTGGAGCCCGGAGGTGTTCAGCGCGACCGCGCGGCGTCTACTGGTGGAAACGGTCCTTGGCGTCGTCTACCAGAGCGGGCACGTCCAGGATGAGGCTGACCGTGCCGTCGCCGAGCACCGTGGCGCCTTGAACTCCCTTCACTGAGACGAACCGCTTGTCCAGGGTCTTGCTCACGATCTCCCGCCGTCCGATCAGGGAATCCACTACGAGCCCAATCTTGCTATCGTCATCTTCGGCGAAAACGATGAAACTTTTGTTCGATCGCTGCTCGCCCAGCTCGAAGTAGTCCTGCAAATAGATGAGCGGGATGACGGTCTCGCGGAAATTGATGACGCGATGGCTGTTGATGATGTGGACGTGCCCCGGGTCGAGCTGGATCGTCTCTCGCACCGACGACAGCGGGATGGCGAACGTCTCGCCCGCCACCCGGACCAGCAGCCCCTGGATGATGGCGAGCGTCAACGGCAGCTTGATCTGCACCGTGGTGCCGTTGTCCTTTTCGCTCTTGATGGTGATCTCGCCGCGCAGCTTCTGGATGGCGTCCTTGACGACGTCCATGCCGACGCCGCGGCCGCTGACGTTGCTCACCTGCGCGGCCGTGGAGAACCCCGGATAGAAGATGAAGTTGTAGATCTCGTTGACGCTCATCGCGCGCAGCTTCGCCTCGTCGGTGATGCCGCGTTCCAGCGCCCGCTTCTTGATCTTCTCCAGGTCCAGGCCGCTGCCGTCGTCGACGGTCTCGACGATGATGTTCTCGCCGACGTGGCGCGCGCGCAACATCAGAAAGCCCTCCTCGGGCTTGCCCTTCATCCGGCGCACGTCCGGGGCCTCGATGCCGTGGTCCAGCGAGTTGCGGACGAGGTGCATCAGCGGATCGCCGATCTCATCGATGACGTTCTTGTCGATCTCGGTTTCGGCGCCCTCGATCAGCAGCGTGACGCGCTTGCCGAGGCTCTTGGACAGGTCGCGGACCAGGCGTGTGAAGCGGCTGAATACCTGGCCTATCTGAACCATCCGGACCTTCATGATTCCGGTCTGAAGCTCGTTGGTGATGGTGCTGAGACTCTGGTTGAGCTCCTGGATGCCCGAGCGAAGACGTTCGGCGTCGCCGCTCTCCATGTAGCGGGCGAACAGGTTCACGAACTGCGTCTTGTTGATGACCAGCTCGCCCACCAGGTTCATCAGCTTGTTCAAGCGCTCGACGGGAACGCGGACCGTCTGGGTGGCTGCGATGCGACTCGTGTCGGCGGTAGCTTCCTTACTCGAGCGGTCGACGGTCGCGCCCAACTCGCCCGGGTGAGTGGCCGGCTCCACCAGAGCCACTGGCTCCATCCGCTCCATTGCGATGGTCGTGAAAGTGCTCCTGCCGACCTCCTCGGCCACCATCATGTCCTTGAGCTGTTCGATCTCCTTCTCGGTCGCGATCAGCAGCTGCAGGCGGCCCTTGAAACCCTTATGGATGCCCTCGGGCTTGGGATCGCTCGAGATGATGCGGCTGACGTCGGCCACGCGTTGCCAGATCTGCCACGCGCGCGTCAAGGAGCGAGCCGTGGCGTCCTGGAATAGGATGTCGACCTCGAAGACGTTGAGGTTCTGATTGAGGCTCTCGATGATCAGCGTGCGCTGCTCCTCGGTGAGGGTCTCCAGCAGGCTGCGCGGCGGCAGGCTGAGGTCGACGACCGGACCAAGGGGCCCTTCCGGCGGCTCCGGCGGGGCGGCGAGGGCTGCGGGCTCGGGCGGGGGCGGTTCGGGCTCGCGGGGAGGCGAAGGCGCGGGCGCAGCGACCGGCGCGGGGGGCGGCGAAGGCGGCGGCTCGACCCGGGGAGGCGGAGGAGGCTCCGGCGCGGCCGCTTCGGGCTGCGGCGGCGGGGGCGCCGAGGGGGTGACGGTGATGCACTTGGCGTTGCCGAAGGCCCCGATCTGCTCCAGGCGGTCCTTGGGCGTTTCCGTGCGGATGAAGATCTCCAGAGAGGTGAAGGCCGGGCTGGCATTCGACTGCAGGTCGGAGACGCTGGGAATCGACTGCAGGATGGTGCCGATCTCCTTGAGCTTCTTGAGCACGAGGAACGCCCGGACGGACTTCATCTCCATCTCGGGATCGAACTCCATCAGGAAACGATAGACCTCGCCCCGCTCTGTCCTCAAAAGCTCTTCCAACTCCAGTGAAAGGCCGGCGCCGGGAGGCGGCTTGGGGGCTGGCGGCTGAGGGGCAGCGGGCGCGGCGGCAGCTGGAGCCGGATGCGGCCGTTGCCCCGCAACCGTGGGCGGAGTCACTCCCGGAAGATGCGTTCGCAGCCTCGCGGCCATGCCGGCGGAGTCGATGGGCTTCTTCACGTCGGCCGTAATGTTCTCCTTGGCCGCGTTGATCGCGTCGTAGGCCCGGAACATCGACTCCAGCATCGGGGGCGTGATGGAGATGGTGTTCTCCCGCGCCTCGCCCAGCAGATCCTCGAAGGCGTGGCTGATGATCGCTATCTCTTCGAAGCCCATCGTCGACGCCGAGCCCTTGATGGTGTGCGTGTACCGGAAAATCTCCTTGATCAGGTCCTTGTCCTTCGGAGACTTTTCCAGCGAGAGCAGACAGCTGCTCAACCGCTCGAGCTGTTCTTCCAGCTCGATCAGGTACTCGTCGATGTATTCGGAGAGATCGACGTCCATCGCACACCCGTCAAACGCGCTTCAGGTCGGTCTTCTCCTGGACCGTCAGGATCTTGTCCAGGTCGAGCAGGATCAGCAGTCGGTCTCCCAGCCGGCCCACCCCGCGCAGGTATTCCGCCTCGATGCCGGCGATGATGGGCGGGGGGGGCGAGATCTTGTCGTCGGGCAATTCCAGCACTTCGCTCACGCTGTCGACGATGATCCCCACGAGCCGGTCGTCGAGCTCCACGACGATGATCCGCGAATCCTCCGTCTGCGGGCTGACCGGCAGCGACAGCTTCTTTCGGAGGTCGATGATCGGGATGATCTCGCCGCGAAGGTTGATGACGCCCTCCACGAAGGGCGGCGCCTTGGGCACGCGGGTGATGGAGAGCATCAGCTTGATCTCCTTCACCTTGAGGATGTCGACGGCGTACTCCTCCTTGCCGAGGGTGAAGCCGACGAACTTGCTGGTGGCGCCGGTCTCTCTTGCGGTTTCGGTCTTGGCCATGGCTCTCCCTACCCCTGGGCGCGGGTGACGGCGCCGGCGCAGCGGGCGCAGAGCCCGGCGTGGTCGGCGTTCTGCCCGACGTCCTTCAGGTGCTTCCAGCACCGTTCGCAGCGCGTGCCGCCCGCCTCGGTGACGCCGAAGAGGACGTCGGGCACGAATTCGGAGGGCGCAGGCGCGGGCAGCCGCGAGTCCTGACGCAGCTCCTCCGGCTTGTCGGCCAGCCGCAGGCGGCTGACGATGCAGACCTCCTCGTAGAGCTTGCGGTTGCGCTCCAGGTCCAGCTTCAGGGCCTCGTCGGGAACGTAGACCCCGAGCCGAGCCTGCAGCGAGCTTCCGATGACCTTCTGCTCGCGCGCCGCCTCCAGCGCCTTGGCTGCGCCCTTCTTGAATGCCGCGATACGCTCCCAGCGGGCCAGCAGCATCGGGTCCTTCCAGCTCTCGCCCGTCTTGGGCCACTCGGCCAAGAAAACGCTCGAAGGCTTCTCGCCGTCCCAGGTCATGTGTCCGAACGCCTCCTCCGCGGTGAAGCTCGTGATCGGCGCCAACATCGTCACCAAGGCCCGCAGCCACTCCCAGAGAGCCGTCTGAGCCGAGCGCCGCACGGCGTCGTCCTTGTGGGAACAGTAGAGGCGATCCTTGAGGATGTCCAGGTAGAACGACGACAGCTCCACTGCGCAGAGATTGTGCAGCAGATGGAGCACCAAGTAGAAGTGGTATTCCTCGTAGTGCTGCGCCGCGGCCTCGACGGCGTCGGCCAGCAGCGCCAGCGCCCAGCGATCCATCTCCTCCATCTGCTCGTGCGGCACGCGATGGCGCGCGGGGTCGAAGTCCGCCGTGTTGCCCAGCAGGAACCGCACGGTGTTGCGGATTCGCCGATACATGTCGGTGCATTGACCGAGGATCTTCTTGCTGACCTTGATGTCGGTGGTGTAGTCGGCGCTGGCGACCCAGAGCCGCAGGATCTCGCATCCCAGATCCTTGGCGATCTCCTGGGGAACGATGACGTTGCCGACCGACTTCGACATCTTGCGGCCGTCCTCGTCGACGACGAACCCGTGCGTCAGCACCTGGCGGTAGGGCGCCTGGTCCTTGAAACCGACGCTGGTCAGCAGCGAGGTCTGGAACCAGCCGCGATGCTGGTCGCTGCCCTCCAGATAGAGGTCCGCGGGAAAGGAGAGGTCGTCGCGCGTGGTGAGCACGGCGGTGTGGCTGACTCCCGAGTCGAACCACACGTCCATGATGTCCTTCTCCTTGCGCAGGCGATGGCTGCCGCAGTGGGCGCACCGGGCTTGCGGGGGAAGCAACTCCT
>JACQFU010000261.1 GCA_016199905.1 Candidatus Wallbacteria bacterium | reverse complement strand
TGGACGAGAACCTGCTCAACCAGCGCAGGAAGTTCGAGGAACTGGGGCGCCTGATCCGCGAGGACGAGGAGTTCGGTCTCGCCCGGCTCAACTACCTGATGTTCGCCAGCGCCAATCACGTCGCCTCCTGCGACCCCGAAGAACTGCTGCTGGCAGGAGTCGACGGCGTCTGGATCGGTGTGGAGTCGCTCTTCACGGGTCTGGAAAAGCGGCGAGGCACGGACTTGCCGGCGCTCTTCTCGAGCCTGCACTCGCACGGCATCAACACCGTCGGCTCGGCGATCTGCGGGTTCGACTTCCAGACGCCCGAGAACATCGACGCCGACGTCGATTTCTATGTCTCGCTCTGCCCCACGCTGCAACAGGTCGGCATCCTCAACGTCGTGCCGCCGACTCCCGACTGGGTGCGGATGCGCGGGGAGGGGCGCCTGGTAAACGAGGACCGGCCCGCGGAGCGCAACATTTACGGCAACACGTTCCGCCACGCCCACTTCAGTCACGAGGAGCTGCGGCGGATCGTGGACGGCGCCTACCGGAAGAGCTACGAGGTGAACGGTCCGGCGGTGCTGCGGTTCCTTCAGGTGAGCCTGGACGGCTGGGAGTTCTGCAGGCGCTCCAAGAACCCGTTGCTCTACAAGCAGAAGGCGTCGCTGTTCGTCCGGCGGCTGGAGACCTACGGACCGATGGCGCCAGTCGTGGCGGAGCACGGTCCAACCGAGGCGGTGCGGGACCGAGCCCGCGAGCTGGCGATCCGGTACCGCGAGGCGATGCGGCCCGACGAGCGGACCTGGGGGATGGCGGTCGGGTTCCTGCAGAAGCGCGCCGAGTCCGAGCGGCGGCGTTTCGAGAAGGACGGCCTGCGCCGCCGTGAAGAGCCGTTCCGGGTATACACCTACGGCGAAGGACCCGCGTCCCCGATCCCGTATCGCGTGGAGTTCCCCGAGCCGCGAGGCCCGGAGCCGTTCTTCCAGGCGCCCGCGGGCGCGGCGTAGGACGCCGCCTCCGTACGAGCTCGAGACTCCGCCCGGCCGCCGAAGCGAGGCCGGCGGGACGGCGTACGCAACTTCCGCGCCATCGTCGGCTCGTCTGCAACAGACCGGACATCGGCCGGGTAGAAGAAGGAGCTGGGGGACGGCAGGAGACACCCCATGAAGCTCAGGACCAACAACCGCATCCTTCTCATCGACGACAAGCACGGCAACCGCGTCCCATTCAAAAGCGAGAAGATCACTCGCGCCATCCTGAAGGCCGCCCAGACGGTCGGCGGATTCCAGTGGGACATCCTGGAGGGCGTCAATGCCGCCGATTTCGGCAACCGTTCCGACGCGGACATCGCCGAGTTCCTGGCCCACATCGTGATGGCGAGCCTCAACTCCCAGCCGATGTTCCTGACGCCCAGCCTGCCCCCGCCGCTGGAGGAGATCCAACGGATCGTCATCGAGACCCTGCGTTTCTTCGGGTTTCGCCACGTGGCCGACGAGTACCAGTACTGGAGTTCCGCGCGCCGCTGGGTCCGAAAGGGCGTGCTGTCGCAGAAGGACTTCGCCGAGCATCCCTATCCGCAGGAGCTGATCGCGGCAACGAGCCAGTGGAACCGCGCCCAGGGGGTCGACACCATCCAGGGCATCAACGAGACGGTGAAGCGCGGCAAGCTGGGCGAGTTAATCGAGGCCGTCGTCGCCCGCTACGAGGAGCAGCTCGCGGCCACGGCGCGCCAGTTCCTGGCGCGGCCCGAGTGCCGGGTCCTCATCGTCAGCGGCCCCTCCTCCTGCGGGAAGACCACGACAACCCACAAGCTCACGGCTGCCATCCGCGCCCAAGCCGATCGCGAGTTCGTCATCTTCGCCGCGGACAACTACTTCTACGGCGTCGACCTGCACCCCGCCGACATGTACGGCGACCGCGACTACGAGCGCGCTCGGGCCTACGAGATCCCATTGATGCGCCAGCATATCGCCGGGCTGCTCGAAGGCAAGCCCGCGTCGATGCCGCTCTACGATATGAAGACCGGCAAACGCCGGGGCACCCAGGAACTGCGGCTCGAGAAGAACCAGGTGCTGCTGATCGACTGCTTGCACGGGCTTTTTCCGTATCTCACCGACGGCATCCCCGACGAGCTGAAGTTCAAGGTGTTCCTGTTCAACGCCAACAAGATCGCCGAGGGCGACGGTTCCAGCGGGCGAGGAATTCCCTTCACCACGGTCAACATGCTTCGCCGGATGCTGCGCGACTGGAAGCACCGCAGCAAGGACCCGCGTGGCACGTTGGAGCACTGGCATTACGTGCGGGACGGAGAGCTGTCGGACATGCTTCCGTTCCACAAGACCGCGCATGCCTTCGTCAACGGCGGGCTGGCCTTCGACTTCCCCGTGCTGAAGCACTACCTGGGCGAACACTTCCCTTCGCCGGACACGCTGGACCCGAATACTCCGTTGGACGCGTGGCTGCGGTCCGTGGAGACGCACGGAGTGCTCGCTTCGACGGTGACGCTGGAGCGTTCGCCGGAGGCGCTGATTCCGCCCGACTGCCACATCCGCGAGTTCATCGGCGGCCTGGCCCTGGCAATCGAGCACCAGGGGTAGTCGCCGGCCGTCAGAGGGAAGGCGGAGCGCCGCGCGCTTTGGCGACGCCGATCAGCGTCAGCGCGAGCATGTACAGGAAGTTGAGGGGAAACAGGTGGACGCTGCCCAAGAGCAGCGGCGTCGAGGAGAAGGCGACAATGCGCGCCGCCCGGCGCGGCGAAGCGCCGCCGCCCAGAACGAGCAACAGGCTCCAGGCGACGATCCCGACCAGAGCCGAGAGGGCCGTCCCCGCGATGAAAATGCCCGCCGGACGTCCGCTCTCCAGCGCCGCGACGACCATCACCAGAAGCCAGTGCCTCAGTGGGGCAGGGCTTGTCAGGGCAGGCCCGCCGAAGAATGCAAGGGGATGGACCAGAACGCCCACCACGCGCTTGGGGAAGCGATCGGGGGACGCGGCCGTCGACGCCGGTGGAGCCGGCGTCTGGGCTGACGCCAGCGACCCGCTTGCGGACGCGGCCGGCCTGCGGCCACTGACCTTCCCGGCTGCCTCGGCCACGACGGCGGCACCTCGCGCCGCGGCGCGAACCGCAGCCCTCGCGGCCGGCACGGGCGGCGGCACGGGCGGTGAGGGGGACGGCGCGGGAGACGGCGCGGCCGCCACGGGCTTCACCGATTGCGAGGCCATCACGGGCACTCGCCCGCTGGTGCGCGCGGCCGTCCGCGAAAGCTCACCGCCAGCTGTGGCCACCTCCGACACCAGCGCGTCGTAGGTCGCGTGGCGCCGGGCAGGCTCCTTCTCGAGCATCTTCTCCAGAGTCCGTACCAGCGTCGCGGGCGCGCCCGGGGCCAGAGGACCCAACGGAGGCAACGGGTCCTTCAAGTGCTTCAGCATCACCGCCATCGCCGAGTCGTCGTCGTACGGCGGCTGCCCCGCCAGCGCGTGGTAGAACGTCACCCCCAGCGAATAGAGGTCGCTGCGGAAGTCGAGAGGCTTCCCCATCGCCTGCTCCGGCGACATGTAGAGCGGCGTTCCGACGATCGCCTGCGCCCCCGTCAGGCTCTTGTCCGACACCGGCTTCGCCAGACCGAAGTCCGTCAGCTTCACCGCTCCGTCCTTGGAGCGCAGCAGGATGTTCGACGGCTTGATGTCCCGGTGAACCACTCCCGCAGCGGCCGCGGCCGCCAGCGCCCCCGCCGCCTGCGCCATCAGACGGCAGACGTCCAGCGGCGCCAAACGCCCCTCTCGCTTCATCCGGTCGTCCAGGCTCTCCCCCTGCACGAACTCCATCGTGTAGTAGGGAACCGCGGCGTGCGCGTCCAGGAAGTAGATCGCCGTGATGTTCGGATGCTCCAGCGCAGCCACCGTCCGTGCCTCGCGCTCGAAGCGCTGCCGCGCCTCCGTCGTCCCGGCCAGCTCCGGCGACAGCGTCTTCAGGGCCACGGTCCGGGCCAGCGACACGTCGACGGCCTTGTACACCCAGCCCATCCCGCCGCTGCCGATCACCGAGTCGACTCGGTAGGAGCCCAGAACTGTCGGAAGCGGCCCGATGGGACCCGTGTCGCCCTGCACCGAATCCCCGCCGTTACCCGGCTCGGGAACTTGCCGCCTGCCCGACACGTGGGTCGACGCCAGATCGGGGAAGCGGTGCCCGCACTTTCCGCAGAACGCCACCCCCGGCAATGCGCGCTCTCCGCAATCCGGGCAGGGCCGTCCCAGGGCGGGCCGGGAGGTCGTCTGGTTCTGGCCGGGCATCGGAGTTCTTTCGAGTCTTCAGCCTAACGCGGCCCGAGGGCTTTTGGCTAGTTGCCTGGCTGTCGTACCGATTCGCATTCTCCGACAGCCCCGAGAGGTCCAGAGCGCCGGCCTCCTTGCCCTCTGCCGAATCCGGCGCATTGGCCGTGAACTGGCTCGCTGGACTTACTTGTAAGTCACGAAATAGCTGGCCCAGGCCAGGTCGATGTTGTCGGGAGACAGCTGCGCCCCGATGCCGCGGAACCGGGCCTCGTCCATGATGATGTCGATCAGGTCGCGCGGATGACACGAGCGCGGTTCGACCCCCAGCTTGTCGTACTTGTGCATCAGATACGCCAGGGTCGCTTCGTCGTAGGCGACCCCCTTGTGCTGGCACACCGCCTGGAAGATCGCGACGAACTGCTCGGGCGTAGGATTGGGGATCTCGATCTTGTAGCGCAGCCGCCGCAGGAACGCTTCGTCGACCAGATCGGCCGGATTGAGGTTGGTCGAGAACACCACGAGCTGCCGGAAGGGGACTTCGAACTTCTTGCCCGTGTGGAGCGTCAGGTAGTCGATGCCCTTCTCCAGGGGCACGATCCAGCGGTTCAGCAGGTCTTGAGGCTTGATGACCTGCCGTCCGAAGTCGTCGATGAGCAGGATGCCGCCGTTGGACTTGAGCTGAAAAGGCGCCTCGTAGTACCGCGCGGAGTCGTTCCAGATGAGGTCCAGCGTTTCCAGCGTCAGCTCGCCGCCCACCACCACGAACGGGCGCCGGGAGAGATTCCACCGGCAGTCGTAACGGGACAGCGTGCGGTCCTTGGCCTCCAGCGACTGCGGCTCGTCCTGCTTCAAAGGTTGGTGGTAGAACGGGTCGTAGAGCTTGATGACGTGTCCGTCGATCTCGACGGCGTAGGGGACGCACAGTGTCCCCGACAGCACCCGGAAGATCCGCTCGGCTATGGAGGTCTTCCCGTTGCCCGGCGGCCCGTACATGAAAATCGACTTGTTGCTGCTGACGGCGGGGCCGATCTTTCGGAGCAGGTCCTCCGTCACGATCAAGTCCTGATAGGCCTCGCGGACCTGCTCGACGCCGACGTCCACCTGGATCGCTTGCGCCGTGACCATCGTGTAGTAGTCGTACATCGAGACGGGCGCCTTGCCGACGTAGAAGCTGCGAGAGAGCGCGTCCTTGGCCCGATCGGAGCCGCGGCTGGTGAGCACGTAACGCCAGGAGAACGACATCGTGCTCTCGCCGCCCCGGATCTCCACCGAGCGGTCCGCCTTTAGCGCGCTCAACAGCGGTTCGGTGACGCCGCCGAACGGAAGGCCGATGCGTTCGGCGATCTCGATGCTCTTCAGCTCTGTCTCGAAATAGAGGTGCTTGAGGATAAGGTCGGCGATGTAGGTCGGCGAAAGCCCTGTCGAGTCGATGTCTCGAGGGGCCGGAGGCAGATGGCCCGACAGCGGATTGTGGTCCTCCTGGGCGGCCTGGCGGGCGTTGAGCAAGATGCTCGACAGCGCCGGAGCGGCCGGTGCCTGCGGGGCGACCGGTGGCGGCTGGGGCTGCTGCGGCGGGGCCGCGCCGTCGCTCTCGTGGCGCCGCACCTGCCTGCGAAGCAGATCATCCAGCTTGTCGACCAAGAGAGGGCTCCTTCGGCGGCTGGCTGCCGCGGACCGATAGAAGAGGGGGGCCTTTGAGCGTCCCTCATTATGCCATACCCCTCGAATCGTCCGTCGCCGCTGCGCCCCCACCGTGACGTCGGGCTAGCCACGGCAACCATGATTGGAGTACAATAGCGCGCTTTCTCGAACCGACGATGAAATTCCTCTCCCGACGGATGCGGCTGCTGCTGGTGCTCGGCACCGTGCTGGGCGCTGCGGGCGCGGGCGTGGCTTACGTCCACCGATTCGTCGCGTCGCAGATCGAGACGGCTATCCGCAGCCTGGGAGAGGGACGCGTCAAGGTCGGAGCTGTGCGTGGCAACCTGCTTCGCGGCATGACGATCGAGGGGTTCGAGATGCTGCGCGACGTCGCCGGCGAGACCCGTGTCTCGGTGAAGCTCCCGGTGGTTCGCGTCCGCTACGATCTGGCCTCGATCCTGACGGGCCGTCACAGCGCCGTCCCGAGCCAGATCGAGGTCGTCTCGCCGGACATCGAGATCGAACGACGCGGTCCGCGCCTGGAGCTGTACAAGCTGGTCAACCTGCTCGGTGTCCTGCGGCGGGACCTGCACGATGTCCCGATCACGTTCACGCGAGGCCGCGTGGCTCTCAGCGGGGAGTTCCCCTGGAAGCGCACCCTCGACCTGGCGCTCGACGACGCCTTCCTGGAATGGACCACGATAGGATTGACCTACCGAGCCGCCGTCGGCTGGAACGGTGCCCAGCTGTCCCTCGGCGGAAGCTACGATCCCGGCGCTGCGCTGGGCCACGTGCGCTGGGAGGGACACCGCTCCTTCGCTGGCCAGGCCCTGTCGAGCGCGCTGGGTTCGTTCGTCTCCACGGCGACGACCGGCACGGAAAGTCTCTCCGATCGCATCGCCTCCGCCCGCTTGACCGGCAACCTCGGCGTCAGCGGCGAGGTCCTGTTTCGCACCTCCGAGCCGTTTCCCGCCGATGGCATCCGCCACTGGACGCGCCTCGACCTGGAGCGCATCGGACCCCTGGCATTGGCGTGGGACACGGCTGCGGAACTGGATAACGGGCTCCTGGCCTCAACGGGTCTGCCTGCGCCGCTGCACCTGGCAGGCTTCCGCCTCTCGTGGCCTTCGGGGGCCGAGGCCGACTGGGCCGTGGGGCTCGCGGCGTTCGACGGCAACGTGAAGCTGGCCGGAAAACTGCGCTGGCCGCCTTCCGGCGTCCCTGCTTTCTCGGCGCGCTTCGACCGGCTGAAGCTCGCGGCCGTGGGCGGCCTGGCGTCGCTCGGCGCCTACGCGACACTGTCCGGCGTTCTCGAGGCGCCCGGCGATTTCCCGTGGAACTTCCGCGCCCAGGCGGCGCGGCTCGCCTTGCCCAGGGTGCCGGGCGAGTTGGGGTGCGATCTGGAAGGACAGGTGACCCCGAGCGGCATTCGCGTCGATCGGTTCACGGCTCGCAGCGGCAAGGCCTCCGCTACCGGCCAGGCCACGCTGGATGTCCGATCGCTCACGTACGAAGTCCAGGCCGCGCTGGCCGGCGTGCCCCCCGAGTGGTTGGAGCAGGCCACCTGCGTGCGCCAGATCCGGGGCGATGGCATCCGGGCCGATGTCCGCGCGCGGGGCCGGCTCTTGCCACCGACGCTGGACGAAGGGCAGTTTACGGCCCAGGCCGCGGCTCTCTCCGTCGGCGGCATCAGCGCCGGCGACCTGCGGGCCCGTGGCAGCTTCGACCCCGGTCGACTCACCTTCGATTCCGTCGAAGGGCTTGGCAAGGCGCAGCTTTTCAGCTCTTTCCGCGCCCGCGGAGTCCTGATAACCGGCAAGCCCGCCGAAGTGACGGGCACGGTTCGCGGCCTGCGGCTCGACGCCTACAGACCGGAAGTGCGCGGGCTGGCGGAGGCCGACGTGAAGGTCGAGGGTGGCCGCCACGAGATCCACGCTCGCGTGCATGGTTTCGAGGTTCCTGGAGCCGGGATACAGATCCCGGAGTTGAGTCTGGAGCTGCTGCCCCGGGCCAACGCGGAGGCACTGCAGGTGAGTCTGCCCGGCCGCGGCCGGGTCGATGCTTCCGTGGTGTGGAGCGTAGGCGCGGTCGGCAAACTCCAGGCAGCGGGTTCGTTCCGCCTCCCGGACGTCGGGTTCTTGCTCGCTTCGAAGGGGTTCCTGCGAGGGGGACGCGCCTCCGGCTCGTTCCAGCTTTCGCTCGATCCCGCCCGCGGCACTTCAGCCGACTTCTCGCTCGTGGAGCTGAATCTCGTGACCCAGAGAGGCCCGCTGGTTAGCGACGGTCCCATCTCGGGCAGCTACCACAAAGGCCGGCTTGTCTTCTCACGGTCTGCGATCGCACTGGCCGGGGGCACCCTGGTCTTCGAGGGCGTCGCCGGCGCCTCCGACGCGAGCTGGGACTTCAAGCTCGAGACGGCCGATCTACCGATCCACCTGGACGGTCTCGCTGGCGGCGCCGGCGCTCTGGCCGGGCGGCTGTTCAGCGCATTCCAGCTCTCGGGCTCGCTCGCGCGCCCCACTATCGTCGCCGACTTCCGACTGGAGAAACCCAGGCTGGCCGGGCAAGACGAGCGAACCGCGGGACACGTCCTGGATCGCGTTCGCGGCAAGCTCACCTACCGGACCGGAGAGCTGTCGGTCGAACGTCTGGTGTTGCAGGGCGGCAAGCAGGAGTGCACGGTCACGGGCCGCGTGCCGATGCAGCTGGCGATTTCCCCCTTCTCGGTCGCGCTTGGATCCACACCCATGGACCTGCGAGTGGTGTTCCCCAGAACGCCGCTTTCCGTGGCAGCCCTGTTCCTGCCCTGGCTGCCGCCCGCGGCTGACGGCTCCTTCCAGGCCGACCTCTCGGTTTCCGGCACGCCCTTGAAGCCCCGCGTGGAAGGGTTGCTGATGGCGACGGCCCGAAAGCTGGAGCTGGCGCGACTTCCGGCGCCCCTTACCGACCTGACCGCCAAGGTGATCTTCAGCGACAATCAGGCCCATATCCGCGAGCTTGCCGCGGGCATGGCCGGCGGCAAGCTCGAAGGCTCCGGACGGGTCACGTTCCACGACGGGTGGAAGACGGCCTGGGACGTCAACGTCTCCGTCTCGGGCCTGCAGATCTCCCGCAAGAACTTGAGTCTGACGGACCTGACGGTCAAGACGCACCTGGGCGGCGAGGCCGGCCGACTCGACATCGACAGCCAGTTCACGTTCGACAAGGGGCTCCTCGACCTGGCCATTTTCGACGGCCCTCCCACGACTTTCTTCGACACGATCCCGTCCTGGGCCAGCTATCGCATCGCCGGCACCACGCGCGGCAACTTTTGGGTCCGCTCCAGCGCCGTCAACGCGGAGCTGCGCGGAGGTCTCGAGATGAAGGGGCAGGGGCCGGAGTACAAGATCGGCGGCGAGCTGAACGCGGCGCGCGGCGAGCTTCACTTCCAGGGCAATCGCTTCGCCATCGAGAACGGCACCGTCGACTATCGCACACCGCCTGTCTCGGACCCTTCGCTCTTCCCTTGGCAGAAGCAGCTTCCCGACACTCGCCGTCCCAAGTCGGTCCCCTACATCACGGCGCGCGGCTCCAAGGAGATCGGCCATACCACCATCTACATGGAAGTGAACGGCCCCGCCGAGCACATGAACTTCAACCTGCGATCCCTGCCGGCCCAC
>JACQFU010000260.1 GCA_016199905.1 Candidatus Wallbacteria bacterium | reverse complement strand
CTCTCCCCCGGCTGGATTACGCGTCAGACCGAGGAGTGCCTGAGGACCGGTGGCGAGCGGGAGGCAACCCGGCTGGTCGAGGCGCTGCTCCCGAGCTGGCAGGAAACGGTGCTCCATCACGAGTCGGGAGAGCTGCTGAGTCCGGTGCTACGGCTCGCGTCGAGTGTCGGCTCCTCCCATCTCGCGACCTCGTTGTTGAAGCCCTTCCATCTCAAGGCGCTTGCGGAACCCCACGCCGCTGCCGTGGCAGAGCTGCTCCGACATTACGGCGCATCGTGGTTTTGCGCGTTGCTGGCTAGCTGGCGAGAACAATCGCGATTCTCGGCACGGGACTCGGATTCGGAAGCCTGGATAGCCGAACTGCCTCGACTCGCCAAGCGCCTTCTCGTTGCGGACGAGCAGCACGGAACCGAAGCCGCCCGACGGATCCTCGAGGATCGGTGGAGCTGGCTCAAAGGAGCGCTCGAAAGCGCAGTTACATGTGAAACACCGAAGTGGAGACAGGAGAGGCTGGCCGTACTGGCTCGATCTGCTTTCGCCTTCGTTCTAGCCGCCGGGATCGTCGGGGTTCCCGAGCTGCTAGGTCAGGCGCTCGACTTCCTGAGGGACCCCTCTCACGAAGAGCTCTTGCCGCTCGTTCTGAAGGTACTCGAGTACGCCCGGTCCGAACCCGGTATCTCTCGAAGCTCAGAGGCCGGCATTGCCGAGCTGCGCGGCCACGCCATCCAGGAGTTGCGAAGGAGGCTCAGCGTCCCCGCACGCAAACCGGAGGACTGGTCTATCGATTGGCCTCGGCATTGCCGTTGCGAGCTCTGCGGAACGCTGGCACGCTTTCTCGCCTCGCCGACGCAGCGGGTCCACGAATGGCCTCTCGCAACCGAGGGGCGCCGACATGTTCACGGTGCCATCGACTCTCGCGAACTGCCGGTGACGCACGTGACCAGGCGCTCAGGCCGGCCGTACACGCTGATTCTGACCAAGACCCAGGAGCTGTTCGCCCGGGAGGCCACCGCAAGGAAACTCTGGGAGAAGGCCTTGCGCAGCCTGACCGGCAGTAGCAAGAGCTGAGCTGGTCAGCCTGGGAATGCGCGCTGCCTGAGGACCGGGGGCGCCGGAGTTGTGGAGCTCAATGGGCCGAGGCTTGGCCGTGACGAACCAGACTGCCTTCGGCGCCCTCGAAGTCGATCTGCCGCGCAGGCGCCTTGCGCTCTCGATGAAGAGCGGTCCCCGCTTCCTCGCTATCGTCGACTCAGATCTGCTGCACGAACTCCAGCTCGTGGCCGTCCGGATCGGCGTAGTAGGAACGGAGGTACTTGCCGTCGTCGATCGGCTCCTGCAGCGGGGCGATGCCGGCCTGGGTCAGGCAGTGCATCAAACCGGCGACGTCGGGGTGGGCGAAGCCGATGTGCTGCACTCGAGCCGAGGTGTACGCCTCGTCCGGCGCAGCGGCCTCCGCGTCCTCGTAGAAGGAGAGGTAGCTCGGCTGGTCGCTTCCTGGCGCCCCGAAGTGAAGCCATCGGCCGCCCCGGGAGCCGTTGCCCTGCCACCGGACGATCCAGCTCGGGAAGAGTTGCCGGTAGAAGTCGAGTGTCTGTTCCAGGGAGCGTACCGTGAGAAAGGCATGTTCCAATCGGATGTCGTTCCGAGTCATCGTGTGACCTCCTAGTCGAGCGGAAGGCTAACACGCGATGTCAGTGCGTTGGCGCTAGTGACATTGTGTTGTCACCATGCCATCTCGCTGTCAGGTCCGCCCGGCCAGGCGACTCGCGATGGCCCCGGCAAACGCCCCAGCGTACGCGCTGGAGAGCCCGATAACGCTGCAGAGGATCAAGCCCAGCGGCCACAGCCCCGGCAGCGTCATCCTCAGCGCAAAATAGAGCAGAAAGCCGGCGGGCAACCCGCACCCGACTTGCGCCGCCACTCTCCGCGACAAATCCGGCGTCCAGAAGCTGAACACCGCCGAGAGGCTGATCAGTCCGCCGACCCAGATCTCGTACGAGAGCGCCAGGTCGAAGGGATCGGCTGGATGGCCGTGCCTGAGCGGCATTTGGTGGGCCATCAGCATTGGGATGATGCCGACCAGCGTTCCCAGGGCGAATGGCCATGCAGACTCGCGAGACCTTTCGGACATATTCTCTCCTCTTGAAGCGAGCGACCTTGGTTCTTGGACGGCGGGCGCTCCAGACACACGGATGTTGCCGAACGATGTGCGCATCCTGGGCGGCGACCTGAGGCCGAACCGTAAAGTCACCTGGTCACAAGGGGGGCACGCCGTTCCCGATCCAGGGCGGCTTGCGCCTCCGCCTCCGACTCGCGGCGCCTTAGAACCCCTGTCCCGCCCTGCAGAACAGCGCGGGAGTGCCGAGGGGCGCGTCGACCGTTGCCCAGGTGCCGCCCGGATACTGCAGATTGTCGGACCAATGGACCCAGGTGCCGCCTGGCGGGAAGTAGACGCGCCGGGAGGTTGCGCGGGGCGTCAGCACCGGGGCGGCGAGAAGATCGCTGCCGAGCTGGTACTCGTCCTCGATCCCGAGACACGTGGGGTCGTCGGGGTGCTCCAGCCACAGATGACGCACGATTGGCAATCCTGTGTCGACGGCCTCCCGGGCGGCGGCGACGAGCTTCGGCTGGATGCGCCTGTGCAGGGCGGCCATCGCCGCGAAGTGGGACAGAACTCTTGCGTTGGAGTCGATCTGGCAGTTGAGCTGCCTCCAGTACCCCTCGTGCGTCCGCAGAAG
The DNA here is from genome assembly GCA_016199905.1 of Candidatus Wallbacteria bacterium. GTDB lineage: Bacteria > Muiribacteriota > UBA6191 > JACPRK01 > JACPRK01 > JACPRK01. The sequence continues at coordinate 4,400 of JACQFU010000260.1, read as the reverse complement.
CGGACTCATTGCGCCGGCCTCGACCCATCGCATGAACAGCTCCTCGCCACGCGGCAGCGTGATCAGCGACGTGAAGCCTCCCGCGTCGAAGTGCCAGAAGGGGACGCCGGACAGCCCCAGTGTGAGGCCGGCCGGAACGACCGAAGGAAGACCGTCGGCCTTTCCCCATCCGGTGTTCTGGTCGCCCGCCCAGATAATGTCGGAATACCGAACGGACCCGATGTGTCCGGAGCGGTTGAAGACCACGAAATCGCCCGCGGGTCTCTCGGCCAGGCAGCTCTCCCGGTTGAGCCGGGCCCACTCCACGGGATAGCGGTTGTGCCATAACGGCGCACCCTCCGCAGCCTCGATGCGCGCGTCGTAGGGCAGCCACTCGCCGAAGTCGGCCATCCAGCCGTCCATCCCCATCCGCATCGCCTGCCGGAGGAACCCGCCCAGGAACTGCCGGGCCCCGGCGTTGGAGAGGTCAACCAACCCGCCGGAGAAGGTCGAGATCTGCTGCAGGTACGGAGTTCCATCGGCGCGCTTGACGAGAAAGCCTCTTCGCGCCGCCTCGCCGTACTCGGGAAAGCCCTTCTCGATGAAGGTGTTGAAGTATCCCAGGAAGCGCACGCCCTGGCCGTGCAGCTCGCCGATGAACCGGCCCAGGTCCGGGTACAGCTTCTCGTCGGCAGTCCAGTGATACCGGACGTCGTATCCGTAAATCCTGCTGCGCGCTCCCAACCAGTCCTGCGCCCAGAGCGCATCGATCTTCGTGCCGGCGGCCGTGAGCTTCGCCAGAAGCTCGCGCAACCTCGCGGGCCCTCCCTGCGCGGCGGCCCAGACGCCGAAGGCCCACTCGGGCAACATCCGTGGCCGGCCCATGAACAGCGTCGAGCGGCGCAAGACGTCGACCGGCCGTGGCCCCGCGAACAGGCAGAGCGCGCCTCGCCCCTCCCACGTCTCGATGGAGATCCGATCCGGCCTCGGCGCCGCGCCCAGGTCGAACACCGTGCGAGCCGTCGAATCCGCCAGGAGGCCGTAGCCGCGGGTGGAGAGGTAGAACGGCAGCGGGAAATAGGAGTCGGTGGTGCGCCCCGTGAACGGCAGCCGCAGCGGACCGTCGCCACGGCCGATACCCTGCTCGGAGGTCCAGATCGGCACCTGCATCCCGGCGTGGCGCACGCGGTTGTACTGTTCTCCGAAGCCTAGGAAGTTCTCGCCGGGTCGAGTCTGGAAAGTGAATCGGACTCGGTTGAATCCGGAAGGGCCGTCGGAGGCTTCGAGTCGGAGCGTGCCCTCGTCGCCCGCGCGGCCGCAGAGGGCGCGCGCCAGGCCGGCGCGGAGGTCACCATCGTCGACCTCGAGCACTATCCACTGCCCCTCTACGACGCAGACCTGGAGGCCTCCGGCGGACTGCCCGAGAACGCTCGCCGGCTCCAGGAGCTCTTCAAGCAGCACCAGGGCCTCCTGATTGCCTCCCCCGAGTACAACAGCTCGATCTCGGGCGTCCTGAAGAACACCATCGACTGGGTGTCGCGCCCGACGGACACCGAGCCGATGCTCGCGGCTGTCGGCGGAAAGGTGGCTGGCCTGCTGGCGGCGTCTCCGGGACCCCTGGGCGGACTGCGGGGTCTCGTGACCGTCCGCTCCATCCTCGGCAACATCGGCGTACTGGTGCTGCCGGAGCAGTTCGCCGTCGGCAAGGCCCACGAGGCCTTCGGGGAGGACGGCTCTCTGAAGGACCCGAAGCAGCGTCAGGCAGTCGAGTCGATTGGAGCGCGCGTCGCGCAGGTGGCGGCGGCCCTCCAGGGCAAGTCGTGAGCCAATGGGTACCCACTATCAGGGAACCGATCCAGACGTCCGGGCCCTCGACGCCTTCATCGTGCTAGCGCGGGCTGGGGCCAGCGTCTCGGCCTATGTGGAGCGAGGCCTCGCCACGGCCAAGCCGACGGCGTCGCAGCTCGGGGTCCTCGAGGCCGTGCTGCACCTGGGGCCGATGTGTCAGAGCGAGCTGGCGGCCAAGCTGCTTGTCAGCCCCGGAAACGTCACGACCGTCCTCGACAACCTCGAACGGCGCAAGCTGATCCGCCGCGAGCGCGGAGAAGACCGGCGACGTTTCCAGATCCACCTGACCGGACCGGGCCGCAAGCTCATCGAGAAGATCTTCCCCGGACACGTGACACGCATTCGTGAGGCCATGACCGTCCTGAGCCCCGAGGAGCTCCTGTCGCTGCGGCGGCTGCTTCGCAAGCTGGGGACCGGCGCGGCTGCCCTCGGGGCTCGTCCAAAAGGAGTTACGAGATGATTCGCATCCGAAAAGCGGCCGAGCGCGGCAGCGCCAGTTACGGCTGGCTCGACACGCGCTATACCTTCTCGTTCGCCGACTACTACGACCCCGCCTACGCCGGGTTCCGCGACCTGCGCGTCCTCAACGACGATCGCATTGCTCCGGGCGGCGGCTTTCCGACTCACAGCCATCGCGACATGGAGATCCTGACCTGGGTGCTCGAAGGCGAGCTGGCGCACAAGGATAGCCTGGGCCACGGTTCCCGCATCCTGCCCGGCGAAATCCAGCGCATGAGCGCGGGCACGGGAGTGCGTCATAGCGAGTTCAACGCTTCCCACGAGCGGTCGCTGCGCCTGTTGCAGATCTGGATCGTGCCCGAGCGGCCGGGTCTCGAACCGGGCTACGAACAGAAGACCGTGCCCGCCGCCGAAATCCAGGGCCGCCTGCGGCTCGTCGCCGGGCCGCAAGCGGCGGACGGCGCCGTCCGCATCCACCAGGATGTCCGGCTCTACGTGACGCGGCTGTCGGCGGGCGAGAAGGCCGAACTGCCGCTCGCGCCGCAACGCCACGCCTGGGTGCAGGTCGCCTGGGGCGAAGCGCTGCTCAACGGCCTCGAACTGAGCCTGGGCGACGGCGCGGCCGTCAGCTCCGAGACCCTCCTGAAGCTCGAAGGGCGGCACGACGCGGAACTGCTGATCTTCGATCTGAAGTAGTCAGAGGTTGTTCGTCCACCTGCTATTCTGATCCCGCTGCGGGCCGCTCGCGCCCGCAGCCTCCAGCGATGGCGGGGAAGCGACAACTCAAACCCTCGGTCGTTTCGGCGGCGCGGCCGGCCGAGGGGGCTGTCGCGAACGGCGATGCGAAGCCGCCCGCTCTGCCACCCGGCCTGCTCGCAAGCTACCGCGCCGAGGAGCTCATCGGGGCCGGCGCGATGGGCGTCGTGTGGCGCGCCACGCACCTGGGACTCCAGCGGCCCGCGGCCATCAAGCTGCCCACGCTGACCGATCCGAGTTACGTCGAGCGGTTCGTGCGCGAAGGGCGGCTGCTGTCCCGTCTGCGCCACCCCAACCTGGTGCGCGTCTATGACGCGGGCGCGGTCGACGGCTGCCCGTACCTGGTGATGGAGTTCGTGCGGGGCTGCACGCTGGCCGGTCTGGCGAGGGGGCGGGCGCTGCCGCCGGAGGTGGCCGTCGCCCTGGTCTCGCAGCTGCTCGAAGGGCTGGGCCACGCCCACGCCGGCGGCGTCCTTCACCGCGACGTGAAGAGCGACAACGCCCTGGTAACGAGGGAAGGGGTGGTGAAGCTGGCCGACTTCGGGCTGGCGCGCGCCGACTTCGAACCCGGCCGGACGCAAGTCGGAATGCTGATGGGAACGCCTGCCTACATGTCGCCGGAGCAAGCCGGCGGCGTGGCGCTGGACGCGCGCAGCGACCTCTACTCGGTGGCGGTCGTGCTGTTCGAGCTGGTCGCTGGCCGGCTGCCGTTCGTCTCGGACAATCCGCTGGAGTTGCTACGGAGGCAAATGAAAGAAGCGCCGCCGATGCTCGCGCAGGTGGCCAGCGGGGTGCCGCAGGAGCTCGCGGACGCGGTGATGCGTGGACTGGCCAAGGACCCAGCGGAGCGCTTCGGCTCGGCGGGCGAGTTTGCGGCGGCGTTGCGAGAGACCGTGAGCGAGCAGCGTCTGGAGCGTGCGATGGCGCGGCTGCCGGGGCTGGTCGCGAGCGCGGGCGCCAGCGCGCAAGTGGTTGCCGGCACGACGGCCGCGAGCCCGGCGGTCGTGACGCGCCGCGCGCCTGGCCGGGAGGCGCCGGACCGCACCGTGGCGGCTTCACCGGCGCGGAAACGCGAGGACGGTCGCGCGACCGCAAGGCCCGGTTCCGACGAGCCGAGACGGTGGCGCGGGCGGGCGCTGACGTTCTTCGCGCTCGTGCTGGCAGCGGCGTTCTGGGCGGGGTCTCGCGCACCGCGTCCGGTCACGCCGGCCGCGCCGGACGTGCCGGCCATCCAGAGTCGGCCGGCGGGGGCTCGAACCACGCAAGCAGCTCCGCCGCCGAAGCTCGAGTTCCTGCGCAAGAACTCGGTAGGCTACGAAGAATACCGCAACGAGAAAGACGGCTCGGAGCTGATATCG
>JACQFU010000296.1 GCA_016199905.1 Candidatus Wallbacteria bacterium | reverse complement strand
TGCGGTCTTGCTCGTCGAACCAGGCCATCGTGATGTGCGGCTCGATCGGACAGTGCTGCGCGTACTGCGTCACGAACGTGCGATCGAAGATGAAATCGGCCTCTTCGAAGAAGTTCTTGCCGACCGTGAAGCCCATCTCGGCGGCCAGGTTGTGGTCGGGATCGGCGATGCGGAGCGAGTCCTCCTCGTCGTGGATCTTGGGGGCGTCCTCATCCATCGCGTGCTCGGCGTCGAGCACGGGCGTCAGGATCTCGTAGGTGACCTTGATGGCCCGGATGGCACGTTCGGCGGCGTCGCGAGTTTCCGCCGCCACTGCGGCCAGGCGATCCCCGACGAAGCGCACCTTCTTGTCGAGCACGTAGGCGTCGTAGGGGGACGGCTCCGGATAGCCCTGGCCGGCCGTGGTATGCGGCACGCGCGGCAAGTCCTTGTAGGTCAGGATGCAGACGACGCCCGGGATTTTCTCGGCCTGACTCGTGTCGATGTCGAGGATCTTGGCGTGCGCGTGCGGACTCGGAAACAGCTTGGCGATGAGCATCCCGCGCACGTGGACGTCGTCGACATACTGAGCCCGGCCGGTCGCCATCGACAGGCCGTCGATCTTCTTGACGCTCTTGTTGACCGTGACAAGCGGCTGCTTCATCGCGACTTGCCTCCCCGAGCCGACTTGCGTCCGGAGTCTCTGCCTTTGCCTGTGCCCTCGGCCATCCGCTTCGCCGTCAGCTTCACCGCCTCGAACTGCTTGGTGTAGCCCGTGCAGCGGCACAGGTTTCCATCCAGCGCCTCGCGGATCTCGGGGTCCTTCGGATTGGGGCATTCGTCGAGCAGTTCCTTGGCCGACATCAGCATGCCGGGAATGCAGAAGCCGCACTGCACGGCTCCGCATTCGACGAAGGTCTCCTGCAACGGATGCGGGTGCTCCATCGTGCCAAGCCCCTCGATCGTGGTCACCTCGCGGCCGTGGGCCTGGCCCGCGAAGTACATGCACGAGCAGACCGCCTTGCCATCGACGAGCACGGTACAGGCGCCGCAGTCCCCGTTCTCGCACCCGCGTTTGGACCCAAAATATCCATTGTCTCGGAGCAGGTCGAGCAGCAGCTCCGGCCCTGCGATATCGAGGCTAACGTCCTGGCCATTGAGTTTCATCTCAAGCTTCATCGCGCCACTCCCTTGGCCTGCTCCCAGCACGCCGCCAGCGTTCGCCGCATCAGCACTTCAGCTACGTGCAATCGATACTCGCGGCTGGCCCGCCAGTCCGCAACGACGTCGATGCCCGCCAATGCCGCCTTCGCCGCCGCGGTGAAATGCGACGGCCCCAGCTTCTTGCCGACGAGCTTCTTCTCCGCCGCGGGACACCGGCTGGCCTTGCGCGTGATCCCGCCCAGCACGACCCGGGCGCCAACGCAGGTGTCGCCGTCGTCTCGGAGCGCCACCGACGCGATCGCCATCGCCGGGTCCGTGCGCGTCCGGGAGAACACGGCGTATTGGCTCCTCCAGCCGGCCAGCTCGCGGGAGATCCGCACTTCGGTCAGGATCTCCGAACGGCCCAGCAACCGGTACTTCGGCTCGAAGAGAAACTCCTCGGCAGGGATCACCCGGTCGATCTTGCCTACGAGAATCATTTGAGCGTCGAGGGTCAAGAGTGCCGGCGGCATGTCCGACCACGGCGTCGAAATGACGATGCTGCCCCCGAGAGTCATCGCGTTTCGAAGTTGCTTGGAAGGCTGGGCAGCCGCAGCGCTGGCGATCAGCCCCCCGGCGAAGCTCTGAAGCTTGCGAGTCTTGGCCAGGGTCTGCAGCGGTGTCGTGGCGCCGAGCCTCAGCGACACCTTGTCCTCCTTGATGAACGACAGTCCCATGCGGGTGATGTCGATCATGGCCTCTATCTTCGCATCGTCCGTACGCCCCAGCGTCGTGCCGCCCGCGACGACCGCGGCCTTGGAGTCGAAGCGTTCCAGGATGGCGAGCGCCTCCGGGACGGTTGTCGGGTAGTAGAACTCCTTGAGATTCCTCAGCAAGTTTTTCCCCTTCGCTCCAGTGGCCCGAGCCCGCTCCAGTACGGGATCGCGGCGTCCTGATAGGCCAGAGTGACGATTGCGAGCCAGTTTATACCACTGGATCCGCCCCTCTTCAAGGGAATCCGCCTTCTTCCCCCCTCACCGTGGCAAACGCCGACCCCGCCGGGTACTGTTGCATGGCATGCGGCGGATTCTCCTGCTCTATCTGGCGTACGTGGGGCTCCAGTTCTACACGTCCACCGACCCTAGCGTGCAGAAGAGCTGGGCCGTCTACGCCGTGCTGGGGCTGCTCGCGCTGACGGGTCGCTGGACCTGCCGGGTGGCGCTCGAGACAGGACTCTGGCTTCGGATCTTGGGCGTACCGTTCCTCTTCTTCTACTGGGGCCTGGCCAACGACGTCGTCGCCCCGGGTCTGGCTTGCGTCCTCTTCGCGTACTCCCTCTGGGTGCTGGAAGGCCGTCGCCGCTGGACCTTCGCCGTTCCGCTCGCTCTCCCGGTGCTGGCAATCGCAATCATCAAATGGAGAGTCATGCCGGACTTCTTCCCCAAGAGCGTCATCGCCTCCCGGATCGACGACGAGATCGCGATTGTCCCCAGAGACCTGCCCGAAGGCTGGGTCCGCTACCACTGCGTCGGGTTCTCCATCGGTGTGCCGATCGGCATGACCAGCGGGTACCTGGGCGGTGAACGGGCAGACGTCTTTTCCTATCACCGGGGACTCCCAAAGGGCGAGGCACTCACCTCGATGGCCCTGGTCTTCCCCCGTCGCACGGCGTTCAGCGCCGAACCCGGCATCCGCGAGATGGCGGCCCAGGTCTTCGGCGTCGCCACGGAGTACGACCACGCTCGCAACGTCCTCAACGCCCACGACGGCCAGATGCTGCTCGTGGAAAAGCTGGGCTGGCTGGGCTGGGTGCCTCCGGAGCGCATCGAGGAGTTCCACGTGCGGGGCACTTCGGGCTACCTCCTCAGCTCGCAAGCCTGCAATTGGTACCGCGCGCGTTTCTACGTCGATCGCGACGGCTTCGAGCACCAGGCCGAAGTCTGGATCTACGGCCTCGACTCGAGCACCACTCGGGGCGCCCTTCCGCTATCGAGGGACCGGGTCCTCCAATTTCTGGCCACCCTCCGCGTCGAGCCCGAGGAGCGGCGATTACCGACCCTGGCTCAATGCTGGGACCTCACCACGGCAGGCTCCCACCTCCGAGCGAACGTCTTGCTCAACAGCTTGCTCTCGCTCGACGGCGGAAATTACGAGGCGCTTTACCTGCTCGGTCTGAATCAGGAGAGACTGGGGGCCCCGCGGAAGGTCTTCGAGGTGGCTCGCCGCCTCGAGTACGTCTGCGCCAAGGGTTGGCTCGACCGCGGCCTGATGACTGCCTGGCAGACCCGCTATGGCTGCTACGGCGCTCCGCTGGTCGCACGCTGAACGCTATCCAGCAAGCGTTCGTAGTCTTCCGGCGTGTCGACATCGGCGTTGATGCCGGAATCGTCCACCGCAACATCGAGCGTCTCCTCGTCGTTGGCGTGCACGATGGCCCTCATCGTCGCCGCCGGCGCCGGCGCCAGCAGTTGTGCGAAGAACCGCCGGTCGAGGACGATCGGATGGCCGTGCTTGCCGTTTCGGACGGGCAAGATGATGCTGCCCCGATTCAGGCGCCACGACTGGATCAGGCGCCCATAGGTGTCGCCGCTCACGGTCGGATGATCGACCAGGCAAACAATCGCGGCCGGAACGCCCGCGCCCAGCGCACGCACCCCCACCTGCAGCGACGAGAGCTGCCCCAGCTCCGGTCGCGGGTTCACGACCAGCATTTCCTTGTCGAGCGGCAACGCCTTTCGGATCGCCTCGGCGGCGCTCCCGGCCACGATCACGATCTCCCCGGCGCCGGCATCGCGCAGCCGCGCGCAGATGGTTTCCAGAAAGGTGCTCCCAGCCAGGGGAAGCAGCGCTTTCGGCCGGCCCATGCGCGACGAGTCGCCGCCGGCCAGCACCACGCCGGCGACCCGGCCTCGCGGAGCAATGGCGTGGTCCGTGGTCACGAGCCTGCGTTCAACCGCCCGCGATCGGCGGCATCACGTGCAGCGTGTCCCCCTCCTGCACTTCCGTGGAGCCGAACTGCTTCGGATCGAGCATCGTGCTGTTCAGGCAGAGCGTGAATCGTGGACGCACTTTGCCGCTGCCGTCGAACATGCCGCTGCGGGCCTCTTCCGGGAGCTTCTCAGCGACACGCGACAGCACCTGGCCAACCGTGGCGCCCTCCATGTTCAACCGGTCCGTGCCGGCCTTGTCCTTGAGCGCCGTGTAGAACTTGACGACCACCTTGGGCATTGGCGGAGACCTCCGCCCCCAACGATACCCGATGCCGCCCGGCGAGGAAAGCTCCCCGCGTGAAGACGAGTGGAATTCCCGGCCCGAAGGCATTAGAATCGCCGCCGATGAAGTTCCTGATTCTGCACGGCCCGAACGTCAACCTCCTGGGCAAGCGCCGCACGGATATCTACGGCATGGTGCCCTACGAGCAGCTCAATGCCGTCCTCATGCAGTATGCCTCGAGCTTCGGTGTGGAGCTGGTGATCCACCAGTCCAATCGAGAAGGCGAACTGGTCGATCTGCTTCACAAGTTCGCCACCGGAGAGAAGGCCGATCCCACCAAGGTGCAGGCCGTCGTCTTCAATCCGGGCGCCTATGCGCACACCAGCATCGCGCTCAGGGACGCTGTCGAGACCTGCACGATCCCCGTCATCGAAGTCCACATGTCGAATACCCTGGCGCGAGAAGAGTTTCGGCAGGAGTCCCTGATCGCCGCCGTGGCCACAGGCCAGATCCAGGGTTTCGGCGTGCTCTCTTACTTCATGGCCATGTTCGTCCTGGCCAAGCAGTTCGGGCTCGACGTCCGGGGATAGGGTCTAGCGCGCGGCTGCCAGGGCGAACGAGACGCGGTTGGCTTTCTCGGCCAGCGCCCGTTCGTCCACGCGCATCAGCCGGTGATTGTCCACGACGATCTCGCCGTTGACCATCACCGTTCGCGCGATGTGGCTGTCACCGGCAAAAAGCAGCGCTGCCAGCGGATCGTGCAGCGCGCCTGCGTAGCCCAGGCCGGTCATGTCCCAGAGCACCAGGTCGGCAGCCTTGCCGGCTGCGAGCATCCCGATGTCGTCCCGCCCCAGCACACGCGCCCCTCCCCGGCACGCGATGCGAAAGACGTCGGCTGCCGGCATCGAGCCGACGCCGCTGGCGATTCGGTGCACCAGCAGGCAACTTCGCGCTTCGCCCAGCATGTCGCTGGAATCGTTGCTCGCGCTGCCATCGACGCCCAGACCGACGGGGACGCCGGCGTCGAGCATTTTGCGGATCGGCGCGATGCCGCTTCCCAGGCGCAAGTTTGAAGTCGGGCAGTGGCAGGCCCCCGTGCCGGTTCGGGCCATCTTCTCGATCTCGGCGTCGTCGAGGTGAACCGCGTGCGCGTACCAGACATCGTTTCCGAGCCACTCCAGTTCTTCCATCAAGGCCAGCGGCCGTTTGCCGAACTTCTCCAGGCAGAAGTTCTGTTCGTCCAGCGTCTCGGCCAGGTGCGTGTGGCAGCGAAGGCCCTTCCTGCGAGCGAACTTCACGGTCTCGCGCATCAGCTCCTTGGTGACCGAGAAAGGCGAGCACGGGCTGAGACCGACCCGGCACATGCTGAGCGGCTCCGGGTCGTGATAGCGAGCGACGACGCGTTCGCAGTCGGCCATGATGGCGTCCTCGGACTGCGTCACGTGGTCCGGCGGAAGACCGCCCTTGGACCTGCCGAGCGACATGCTGCCGCGCGTCGGATGGAACCGCATGCCGATGGTCTTGGCCGCCTCGATGGTGCGGTCCAGCAAGTCCCCGGGTTGCGAGCTCGGAAACAGATAGAAATGGTCCGTGGTGGTCGTGCATCCCGTGAGCAGAAGCTCGCCCATCCCCACCATCGCGCTGGTCTCCACGGCCTCGGGAGTGATGTTCTGCCAGACGGTGTAGAGATGCGTGAGCCACCCGAAGAGCGCCTGGTCCTGCACGGCCGGGAGCGCTCGTGTCAGCGTCTGGAACAGGTGATGGTGGCAATTGACGAACCCCGGCAGCACGACGCACCCCTCGGCGTTGATGATGAGATCGGCCTTGCGGGCCACAGAGGGCGCCACCTCGACGATGCGTTTGCCCTCGATGAACACGTCACCGCCGCGATACGCATGGCCTGCGTCGTCGAGAGTCGCCACGAGCAGGGCGTTACGGACGAGGATGGAGCGCGGGGACAAGCAGACCTCCTGCGGGCCGTAGACTCTCCGCGGCAGACGCGGAGCCGCCAGCAGATTGGCACACCCCGCGGGCCGGCGCAACGCTCCTAGGTTCGCCGGGCTGCGAAGAGCACGGCCGGCGCCAATCGCTCCCAAGGGATCAGCACGGGCACCGCGCGCTCTACCTGGAAGCCCAATCCGCCGAGCAGCTCGCGAGTTTCAGCGGGATCGTGCATCCAGAGCGGATGCTGGGCGCTGCGCCCTCGATGGAAAAGAAAGCGCGTCAGCGGGTCGCGCCGGTTGCGAATTTCGAAGACCACCAGCCCTCCACGGCGCAAGACCCGTAGAAACTCTCGCAGGACGATGGCGAGGCTCGCGGCGTCGGGCAGGTTGTAGATGGTGTTGACGCACGCGACAGCGCCGAGGCTGGCGTCCCGCACGGGCAGTTCCTGCGCGCGGGCCTGCACGAGTGGGGGTGGCCGCCCAAGTCGCCCGCGGACTCCGGCGAGCATCCGATCGGAAAAGTCCGCGCCGTAAAGGCCGGCGTCCGCGGAAGGGGACAGCAACTCGAGCAGCATTCCGTTGCCGCAGCCAACTTCGAAGACCGGCCCCGGAACGCCTTCGAGCGCCGCAGCTGCCGCCGCGCGGATCCGGGTCTGCAGCAGCCCCGCGCCGGAGTCCTCGCGTCCGTACCGATTCGCTTCCGCGTCGAAGAAGCCTCGTATGTCGCCGTCCTCCGGCCGATCCTCTCGCTTCATCCGGTAACTCCAACGACGCGTTTGAGTCCCACGAGCCCGGCGCGCGCGAAACGTCGCGCTGCGGCCAGACACCGGCCCGACGGCCCGGAGCCCGTGACGCCCCCCCACGGCTCGTCGAACCGCTCGACGGTGCCTCCCTGACGTCTGGCCACCTCCCCCGCCAGCTCCTCGAAGAGACCAACGTGGGCCGACGCGTATCCGGGAGAAGCGCACATGAAGATCAACTCCGGAAACGGGCCGGAGATACCGCCCAGGAACTGCTCGACACGACTTCGCGCGTCCGCCTCCAAACACCAGAAGGGCGCGAAGTGGTCCCAATCGAGCCCAAGCGCGTCCACGCCCTCCAGGCTTGAGCGCGAAACGTGAGTCACCTCCTGGAGCTCGAAACGGCTCCATCCCCCGTCCTCTCCCGGCGTCTTCCAGCGCCAGGGCCACCGGCCCGCCTCCTCGACCGTCAGGAACGTGCCGATGTCGGCCTGGCGACCCACGGCCGGATCGTGCAACCAGACGACGCTCGTCACCCAACCCTCGCGGACGGCGTGGGCCAGCACGTTGCCGCTGTCCAGCCGCGCGCAGCCGCGCAGCCAGCGCGCGCGCCTTCCCTCGACGTCCACGACCCAACCCCGCATGTCGCAGTGCTGGTCCACGTGCAGCAGTCGCATCCCTTTCTTGCCGTGGCGGCGGAACACCTCGAACATCGCCTCCTGCTCCCGGGCCAGGACCGTGAGGCCGCCGCTCACTCTTCTCTCTCCAGTAGCCGTACGAGCGGCTCCAGCGCTCGCGGCCAGGAAAGCTCACTCAGGACGAACGCACGCGCCGAGTCGCCGACCGACCTTCTCTTCCCCTCGTCGGCCAGCAGCGCCAGCGCCCGTTCACGCAACGCTGTCGCGTCTCCAGGCTCCACCAGGAAGCCGGTCTCACCCTCCCGCACGATCTCGTCGATCGCCGGCTGGCGTGTCGTCAGCACGCACCGGCCGCACGCCATCGCTTCGAGCACGGCGTTCGGATAACTCGCCGTCCCATAGGAAGAGATGCGCGGAAACACCAGCAGATCGCAGCCGCTGTAGAACTCCTCCGGCGGGCAGTAGCCAGCGAAGCGCACGCCGGGCAGCGCCGCCCGCTCCAACGCGGCCGCCTCCGGCGAATCCGAGAGCGCGAGCGCCAGCTCCAACTCGCCGCGCGCCGCCGCCGGCCCCAGCGCCTCCAGCAGCACCCCCAGCCCCTTCGCGTGCGTCGCGTGGCCGAGATAGCCGACTACCGGACGCGGCCGTGGCGCGCTTGCCGGCCCGGGTGCGAATCGCTCCACATCGACGCCGTGCCCGCCTACCACGACCTCGCGGGCGCCGGCTGCGCGCATCCGCCCGGCCAGGTACCGGCTGGTGGCCACGACACAATCGACCTGTCGAATCGCAATGCGCGTCACCAGCTCCCCATTGAAGAGCAGGTTGGGCAAGTGCTCGCTCAGCCAAACCGCCGGAGACGCCGCCTCCAGCTGGTAGCTGTCCGTCCAGACTACCTGGATCAGCCGGGCCTCGGGGGCTGCCAGCGCTCGCAGCGCCGCGGCCGGCAACGCGGTGCTCGCAGTCTCCCAGAAACAAAGCAGCACCTGCGGCCGAAAGTCTTCCAGCAGCTCTGCCCCTCTCCAGATCAGGTTCAGGTACCCGAACGGATAGAAGAGACGCTTCCAGGAGCTCCGATAGAACGGACTGCCGCAGCGCATCGCCCGCAGTCCCTCCACCCGCTCTTCTCCACCCGCTGCGCCCAGTCCCACGCAAACCACGTCATGACGCCCGGCCAGCGCAGCAGCGACCGCGCGCGCGTTGTTCTTGCCCGCCTCGTCCCACGGAGGGCCGAAGTCGTTGACGAGGACCGCAATCCTCAGCCGTCCTCCGCTCACCGCAACGAGACCAGGTACAGGCCGCAGATGACCATCAGCGCACCCGCCAGGTTCACGCCGCTCAGCTTGTCGCCGAACCAGAACACCGCGATGCCCAGCGTCAGCAAGTGGTTCGTGCTGAAATACAGGTTCGCTCGCGAGAACGGGAACCGCGACAGCACCGCCAGCCACATGTAGCTGCCGAGGAAGTAGCACCCAACTTCGGGGAGTGGTGGTACTGAATTGCCTCGTGGGGCTCCGCCCCACACCCCGGCAGTGGGACTCGTCCCCCTGCACCCCCATTGAGTAGGAGAGACTCTCTCGTGTCCTCGAGGGACGCGAGGTCAGGAGAGAGTCTCTCCTACTCAATGGGGGTGCAGGGGGGCTTCCGGCCATCTTGCGAATGCGAGCTGCGCTCGCGCAAGATGGCGTTCGGTAACGGCACTACTGCCTACCTCGCCCCTTGGTAGGGGTCTGGGGGCGAAGCCCCCAGCAGATCTCCCCCTGCCCATGCCCTCCCTTTTTTCCAAGCTCCATCGCTTCTGGCACCTGGCGCGCGCGCTGGACGGGTTCGTATTCGCTCGCGAGCGGCTAGGCAATCCGCCCACGCACCTCTGGATCGAGCCGACGAACGCTTGCAACCTCAAGTGCATCCATTGTCCGACGGGCACGGGCCTGACACGTGCTCGCGGCAGTATCGATTTCGAGCTGGTCGAGCGGCTGATCGCAGAAGCGGCTGCATTCAGGCCGCTGGTTTACTTTCACCTGGGAGGCGAGTCGCTGCTGCACCCGCAGTTGCCCGAAATGATCGCGTTGGCCGGTCGCGCCGGGTTGTCGACGGCGATGTTCACCAACGGCACGCTGCTCGATCGGGCCCGCGGCGGGGCGCTGCTCGACGCCGGTCTCGACTGGATCGGATTCAGCTTCGACGGACTCGACAGCGCCACTTTCGAACGCGTCCGGCGCGGCGCGAACTTCGAGCGCGTGCTGGGCAACATCCTGGCTTTCTTGCGGCAGCGCCGCGAGCGAGGTGTCGCCAGGCCGTACGCCTACATGAGCGTCGTCGACCTGGCCGAGCGAG
>JACQFU010000295.1 GCA_016199905.1 Candidatus Wallbacteria bacterium | reverse complement strand
CACGGTGCGGGACCTCTCGCGCGAGCTGAACAAGGAAGTCACGTTGAAGCTCTCCGGCCGCAAGACGGAGCTGGACAAGCGCGTCCTGGAAGAGATCAAGCCCTCGTTGATCCACATCATCCGCAACTCGATGGACCACGGCATCGAGCGGCCCGAGGAACGCGAAGCCCGCGGCAAGCCGCGCGGGGGAACGATCCACCTGGCCGCCGGGCACAAGGGCGACACGGTGACGATCGTCATCGAGGACGACGGCGGCGGCATCGACCCGGAGAAGGTGAAGAAGAAGGCGCTGGAGCGCGGCCTCATCGACGCCAAGCGCGCTCAGTCGATGAGCGACGCCGAGGCTCGCTACCTCATCATGGCGCCCGGATTCTCGACCGCCGAGATCATCACGGACATCAGCGGCCGCGGCGTCGGGATGGACGTGGTGAAGACCAACGTCCAGAACTTGAAAGGCGACGTCACCATCGAGAGCGACGTCGGCATGTTCACTCGCATCAGCATCACGCTGCCGATGACTCTGTCCACGATGAACGTGCTGCTCACGGAGTGTGCGGGAGAGATCTACGCCTTCCCGCTCAACTTCCTGGAGGAGACGTGCATCGTCAACGAGCGCGACCTGATCACCGAGGGCGGCCGCTCCGTGATGAACGTGAGGGGGCGAACGATTGCCGTCTGCCGTCTCGACACGTTGCTTGGACTGACTCGGCGCAGCCCGGCAGGACCGGAGTTGCCGATCCTGCTCGTCCACTCGCGCAGCCACGTGATGGGTTTCGTCGTGGATCGATTCCTGGGCAACCAGGAGATCGTCGTCAAGACGCTGGGCGACCACCTCCGGCACATAGAGAATGTGGCGGGCGCAACGATCCTCGGCAGCGGCGAACCGGCGCTGATCCTCAACTGTGCGGACCTGGTCTCGATGGCCTCGTCGGAGCGCGACACGGGCACCAGCGGGCACGCGCAGGCGGAGGACAAGCCTAGAACTATATTGGTTGTCGACGACTCCATCACCACACGCACGATGGAGAAGAACGTGCTGGAGACGGCGGGTTACGAAGTGGACGTGGCCGTGAACGGTCATGACGCGCTGGACAAGCTCGCAGCGAGGCATTACAATCTCGTCGTTTCGGACATCGAGATGCCGGGCCTCAACGGGTTCGACCTCATCACGCGGATGAAGAAGGAAGACCGATTGCGCGAGATCCCCGTGATCATCGTCAGCGCGCTGGCCACCGATGACGACAAGAGACGCGGGATCGCCGTCGGGGCCAACGCCTACATCACCAAGGGCACCTTCGACCAGGAGAACTTGCTCGGCACGGTTCGGAGGCTGATCCGATGAACGGCGGACGCATCCGCGTGCTCGTGGCCGACGATTCACCGATGGTGCGCGAGGTGTTGAAAGACATCCTGGGCCACGCGCAGGACATCCAGCTGGTGGGCGAAGCGACGGACGGAAAACGGGCGTTGGATATGGCGGTGAGCCTGAAGCCCGACCTGCTGATCCTCGACCTGGCGATGCCGGTGATGGGCGGCCTGAGAGTGCTGGAACTTCTGATGGCCGAGCAACCGACGCCGGTGCTGGTGCTATCCAGCTTCGCCAACAAGGGCAGCGTCAGCGCGGTGAAGGCCCTGGCGATCGGCGCTCTGGACGTGATGGAGAAGCCCCTGGGGATCACGGAAGACGAGCCGATGCGCGAGTTCGCCGAGCACTTGCTGGAGAAAGTCCGCACGCTGGCACGGATCCGGGTGGTTTCTCGCCCGCGAGCCAAACCCGCCCCGCACGATGCGGTGACTGTCCGGACGAACGGCAACTACATCGCGAAGGTGGTCGCGGTAGGCGCCAGCGTCGGCGGTCCCGCCGCAGTCTGCAAGCTGCTGGCCGGCTTTCCCAAGACGGTGCCGCTGGCGTTCGTCATGGTCCAGCACATCCCGGTGGGGTTCCTGGGCGGCTTCGTCGACTGGCTGGTGTCCGAGATCCAGCTCGCGGTCGCCGTGGGCGCCGACGGAATGAAGCTACGGCCCGGACAGGTGGTTGTGGCGCCGGAGGGACGCCATATGGAAGTGAAGGGCGATAGTATTCTGCTCAACGACGGGCCGCCGGTCTGTTACTGCCGGCCGGCGGTGGACGTGTTGTTCAAGTCCGTGGCCATGAACTTCGGTCCGCGGGCGATCGGCGTCGTGTTGACGGGCATGGGACAGGACGGGGCCGACGGCATTCGCTCGATCAAGGCCTATCACGGAAGGACTCTCGCGGAGAGCGAGGAGAGCTGCGTGGTTTTCGGAATGCCGAAGGCCGCCATTGCGACTGGAAATGTCGACCGTGTCCTGCCAGTGACGGACATGAGCCGGGAGATCCTGTCGATGCTCGCGCCGGAGTGAGTCCCCAGGGCAAGGAGGCTCCAGTGGCACTTCAGATCGGCAAGAGGTTGCTCATCGTGGACGACAGCGAGCTGGTGGTGACGATGCTCGCAGACCACCTGGAGTCGGAAGGCTTCGAGATCCTCGTCGCCAACGACGGCCAGCACGGCTACGAGCGGGTCCTGGCCGACAAACCGGACCTGGTGATCACCGACGTGCAGATGCCCAGGCTGTCGGGCCTGGACCTCACGCGCAAGCTGCGCGAAAACGAGTCGACGCGCCCGCTTCCGATCGTGATGATCACCACTCTCAACACGATGGACGACCGCCTCGCCGGCATCGAGGCCGGCGCCGACGACTTCATCAACAAGCCGTTCAACAAGCAGATGCTGCTGCTGAAGATCCGGAACCTCCTGAAGTCGTCGGCCTTGAACCGGCAGGTGCAGCAGAACTTCGAGGAGATGCGGAGCGTCAACGCCGAAATGGAGAAGCTCCAGAAGCGCCAGAAGTACTGGATGGAGGTCGTGGGCCAGGAGATCAAGGAGCTCGCCGGCAGCCTCCACGTGACGCTGAACAAGCTGGCTACCGACACCGCGAGCGCCCCGGAGGTTACACAGAAACTGGCCAAGCACGCCTTCGACACCTGCAAGACTCTCAGCGAACGGCTCAACAAAGTGTTCACCGAGGAGAAGGGATAGTGGAATGAGCTACCCATCGGGGCTCCGCCCCCCGGGAGCGCCGCAGGATCGTTGGCAAATCAGTAGGGCGAGCCTTCGCGCCCGCCAAGAAGCCGCATCAGTACTGGGCGGGCGCAGAGACCCGCCCTACTTTTGGCCCAGGTAGCGATTCGGCTTTCCCCCAGTCATCTTGCGTATGCGAGCTTCGCTCGCGCAAGATGGCGCTCGGTAACAGCACGACTGCCTACCTCGCCCCTGGGTAGGGATTCGGGAGCGAGGCCCACGACAGGCTCTTCAGCACCACCGATCGCACCATGGATCTCGTCCGCGAAGACGCACAAAAGCTATCCCGAAAGCTGGCGCGCCACGACCAGTTGTTCCGGCAAGTCGCCAACCAGCGCCGCGAGCTGGCGCCGCTGACCGAAGCGCTCACGGCGCGGCGCCGGCGTGAGGAAGCGGCGCTGGTGCAGGTCGAGGCGGATTTGCGAGAGCTGAGGCGCGAGGGGATCATCAACAAGGTCGTACGGACCACGAAGGAAGTCCTGCAGGGCGGACCGACCGAGGAAGAGCAGCTCAAGAAGCGGCGGCTGGACGTGGTGGCCTCGATCAACCGGCTGGCCGCCGAGCAGTTGCAGATGTTGAAGCGCTATCGGGAGCTGGTGGACCGCGAGGAGCTGTTGCTCTCCGAGGTCTATGGCGAAAAGCCGCTGCTGCCGCGACTGGCGCCGTGGGTGTTCGGCGTCGGCGCGGCGCTGGCCGCCCTGATGTACGGCGTCGAGGCCTACCAGGCGTTCTGGCTTTCCCTGTCCGTCGCAGCGACGGGCGCCGGACTGTTCCTCTACAATGGCGCGCGTCTGAGACCCGAGCGCATCCAGGAGCACGAGGACGAGCTCTGGCGGCGAATCCGCGTGCGCAACGACAGTTATCGCGAGAAGCTGCTCGAGGAGCTGGACAACGTGGGCGTTCTGCTCAAGGAGTTCCGCGAGCCGGCGGTGGAAACGTTCGCGCGCCAAACGCGCGACGACCTGGGGTACTACCGTTCTCTGGGAACGCTGCTCCTGGAGATGGCGCGCAAGGACGATCACATCGCACCCGAGGAGCTGCGCGTCATCCAGGAGATCTTCGAATCGGAGCTGGCGCTGGCAAGCGACGCGCTCGAAGACGTGAGGCGCCACCTCAAGAGCGAAGCTGCTCGAAGCGGCGCCGTCGAGCTGGACGAGCACCTCGCGCGCTTCCGCGACGCGGAGAACGCCCGATTGCTGGTGCGGTTTCTGTATCGCGTGGCCTACAGCGACAGCCGCTTCTTCGGCCGCGAACAGGCCTTCGTGACGCTCGTGTCGCGCAAGCTCGACGTGGCTCCCGACCAGGTCGAGCTTCTGCGTCAAGAGGAACGCACGCTGGCCGAGACTCGCGGCCTGAAGCTGCCCCCGGAGGCCGAGGCAACGCCTGCAGCGCCAGCCCCGATACCCGCGGACATCGCCTTCCTCGACGAGGACGCCGACACTGCGCGCCCGGGCCGGCGACGCGAGCGCTCGCGCTAGCGCCTAGCGCCCAAGCAACCGCTTCAGGAAACTGCGAGCGGACTGCTTGACGGTATCGACCGTCTTGCGGGCCGACTCGGCGGCGGCAGCGAGCTGGCGCGGCACCTCGCGCATCTGCTCCACGGTCCTGGGAGCGTAGGCTTCGGGCGCCAGCGGCAGGCTCAAGTCGACGTTTGCGTCCGGCCGCATGCCCGAGAGGCGCAACAGCGCTTCGGGACTCTCGTCCTTGACGGCGAGGACACCCACGGGCACGGACGCGCCGTCGAGCTGCAAGACGATTCGGCTGGGCGGCTGCGCCCGGTCGAAGTGCAGCCCATCCGGATGTTCCGAGTAGGCTGCCGCCGCGTTGGCCGCCGCGTGCGCCCGGCCCGCGGCCCGCGGATCGGCCAGCAAGTCGAGACCCGTGAAAACGTCCGGCGGCAGCTGTGCGTCCTCGATCGGCACGCGATAGGCGCCGCTTCCGTTCATCAGCGTGAGCCAGAGCGTGCGCCCCAGGACGACCGCCGTGAGCACACCCGTATCGTGCCCTTTCACCAGCAGGTGCCCCTGGAACTTGAGCCCGCGCCCCGGCTGCAATCCGAAGTGTCCCTCTCGCAGGCCAATCCCGGGCGGGCGGAGAGCAGCCTGATCCCCTTCGACTTCCACGGAGAACCCGCCTCCGTAGCGCGCGATGAGGTCGTCAAAGGTGTCGGCACGCGCGGCAGTCGCGAAGGCCAAGAGGGCGGCAAAGTTCCACAGCGTCGATCGATTCATGGTGTCGCCCGTCCATCCTACCAGCGTCGGGCCGCCGTCACCGGCAATCGGGTACACTTCTGCTTCGCGATGACGGGAGACCGAAGACATCCGGTGTTGCGTCTCCAGGCCGGGCAGCTGCGCGAAATGCTGCGCCCGCTGGGGCTCGCCGACGAAATCGCCGGCTTCGAACCCGTCGCGGGCGGCCGGTGCAACTCCAACTACTGCGTTGGATTGAAGCGCGGCGAGCGGAAATTGTTCGTCCGGATCTACTCGCGAGGCGCCGACGTGGCGCGCAAAGAAGCGGCCCTCGGTCAGTTGCTGGCAGGCCGCGCGCCGGTGGCGGCCGTGCTCCACTCGGCGCCCGATGGCGTGCCGGGCTGTCCGCCCTTCGCCGTACAGGAGTGGGTTCAGCATCCGAGTCTTTCGGCCGTCCTGGAGTCGCTCGCCGGACTCGAGGCGCGCGCCCTGGGCGAGAGCGTTGGAGAGACCCTGGGACGGATCGTCGGCGTGCGATTCTCGGGCCCCGGCGACCTGGGGCCGGACCTCTCGGTGAAACCCTGGCCGTGGGCGGACGACGGTGACGGGATGTTCCTGGAGTTCGTGCGAGGCTGTCTGGAGGCCGGCCGGGCGGTCGAGCGACTGGGGAATGAGCGCTCGCAGCGGCTCTGGGAGTTGGCCAGGTGCGAGGCTTTCCGGCTTCGCGAACCGGAGCCAGCGGCCTGCCTGGTCCACGGCGACTTCGGTCCGACGAACCTTCTGGTCTCCCGTGACCGCGGCCGGCCGAGTGTTGCGGCGGTGGTCGACTGGGAGTTTGCTCACTCGGGAACGCCGCTGATGGACCTGGCCAACTTGCTCAGGCGAGAGGAGCAGGCGCCTCCCGAGTTCGCATCGGGCGTGGCGGCGGCGTTCTCCGCCACCTGGGGGCCGCTCCCGGCCGACTGGAGGGCCCGGGCGAAGCTGATCGACCTGACCGCGCAGCTGGAGTTCCTCCAATCCGTCGCCGAGCGCGGCGAGATCCACGCCCAGGCAATCGAGATCATCGACCGCACGCTTGCGAGCTGGGACTCCTACTTGCCATCCTGAGGCCAGATGCGGATCGGCATCCAGACCTGGGGCTCCGACGGCGACATACGGCCGTTGATCGCCCTTGGCGGCGGATTGGCTTCGCGAGGGCACGAAGTCACACTTGCCGTAGGAAGCGTCGACAACAAGGACTATGGGCCGGCGTGCGAGGCGATTGGCATTCGCTATGTGCGAGCGCCGGTCCGCATTGCCGCCGAGATGCGCGAACTGGCCGAGAAATCGGCGAAGGTCCGCGGCCTCATGCCCGAAATCCGCGTCCTGTTCGACGACTTCTTCTTTCCCTACGTGGACGAGATGTTCCGGGCTTCGACGGAGCTGGCCGCCGACTGCGACCTGCTGGTGGGTCATTTCATCATGTACCCCCTCAAGGTTGCGGCCCGGCTGGCAAGCAAGCCCTACGCGAGCGTGACCTACTGGCCAGGAATGGTGCCGACCTCGGAGCGCCCGCCCGGAAACCTGCCGAACCTGTCCCGGTGGACCAATCGCGCAGCGTGGGAGCTGGTGAAGTTCGCGATCGACCGGCTTCTGCGAAGCGGCATGCAGCCGCTCTGGAAGCGGGCGGGGCTTCCTCCATTTCGCCGGCTGCTCCCCGATGCCTGGTTCTCGGAGGGCTTGAACCTGATCGCCGCCAGCCCCGCGCTCTGGCAGCCCGAGATGGACTGGGGGCCCGTGCATCGAGTCTGCGGCTACTTCCACATGCCCGCAGCCGCCGATCTGGCGGGAAGCGAAGAATCCCTGGCGGCGTTTCTCGACTCAGGGCCGGCGCCCGTATTCATGGGTCTCGGCTCCACTCAGCAGGCCGATCCGGAGCGCGCCGTGGAACTGCTGCGAGCGGTCTCGGAGCAGGCGCGCTGCCGCGCGATCGTCCATTCGACCGTCAGCGGACGCCCCCCGGGCACGGTGGAGGGCAGCGTCTACTTTGTCGGCCAGCTCTCTCACGCGCAGCTCTTCCCGCGGTGCGCGGCCGTGCTCCACCACGGCGGCGCAGGCACGACGCACACGGCACTGCGAGCAGGGCGGGCCTCGGTGGCCGTGCCGTTCCTCGACGAACAGTATTCGTGGGGCCTGAAGGCGCACCGTTCCGGTGTCGCGGGGCCGCCGCTCTGGTACGTCTGCGCGACGCCTTCGAGACTTGCGGAGTCCGTGCGTTCTGTTCTGGGTTCGGCCTCGATGCAGGCCCAGGCCCGCCGGTTGGGCGAGCGAATGCGCTCCGAAGACGGCGTCGCGACGGCGGTGGCGCACCTCGAAAACTACGCGGCCAAGGCGTTTCGCTCCCGGCGCTAGCGACGGGCCAGAGCGCACGCGAGAGCCCCGGGCCTCAGTGTCCGCCGAGCGCGTCCAGGCCGGCACGGGCCTTCGCGTTCGAAGGCTCGGCCGCAAGCGCTGCCGCATAGTCGGCGCGAGCCTCGTCGAATCGCCAGAACCGCCGAAAGAAGTTGCCTCGCTCCAGGTACCACGCCGGCTGCGTCTCGCTTTCGGGATCCAGCGCAGCCCGGGCCACTGCAAGCACCACGGGCGAAAGCGGGTGGTCCCTCTCCTGCCCTCTCGGGATTCCGCGGTCCAGAATCAGGGCCAGCTCCCACCAGTACCTGAACAGTCGCTCATTGAGCAGGCAAGCCATCGCCAGCATGCGCTCGGCGTCCGCGAAGAAGAACTCGTTGCGATAGCACAACCCCAGGTCGTGCCAGATGTTGGCCTCCAGAGGATTGAGCTCCAGCGCCCGATTCATGTGGCGGAAGGCCTCCGGGCGCATCTTCTCGGGATCGCCTTCGGTCACGGTCAGCAACTCTAGCGCGCCGCCGAAGCGTTTCATCTCGCCCGAGAAGTAGTTGCCGAGGTGCAAAGCAAAACCCCACTTCCATCGCGTCTCCCAGTCGTCTGGAGCCATGTCGAGAGCTTTCTTCGTGGTCGCCAGCGCCTCCGTGTGCAAACCCGACTCGAAAAGCTTCTTGGCCTTTTCCAGCATGGAGCCCAACGGGCTGTCCGGAGAGGCCCTGCGGAAAGGCGAAGGCCCCCGCAGCGCGAGACTGGCTCCCGCGCGACGCTGGATTCGCAGCTTCGCGGCCGGCTTGCCGGAGGGCGGGCCGGCCGAGACGGAAAACATGAATCGGTTGTTGCCGTTCACCAGCAAGCCTGGCTGAATTCGAAGAGCCGCCGGCTCGACTCTGTGACCATTGACCTCCGCCAGCACGGCCGAGCGGCCGCCTGTCTGGCCCCAGATCCATTCGGCGGAAGCGATCTCCGCTACCGCGGGCAGGGCGACCTCGAGGGTCCAGCTCCCTGGATGGACAGCCGTTGGAGTGAGCAGCAGCTCGCGCTCGGCCAGCAAGCGGGAGCGCAGCAGTTCGGCGGCCAGCTGCCGATAGGTACGTCGGAGAGGGACGGCCGGAGTCGTGGCGACGGCTGCGGAGCCGGCATCCGGCCGCGCGGCCTTGGGCACGCCCGGGGCGGGCGAACCGATGAAGCGAGTCAGCGCCATCAGCAGCGCCACCGCGAGTGCTCCCGCGAGGGCCCAGGGGTGTTTCGGGAAGCGCCCGGTTTCGAGTGCGGCCACCTCGGCCGTGGGCGCGGCCTTGCGCACACCGGACGAGGGCCGCCGGGCCGCGAGCGAGCGCCCGCTCGCCGGCGTCGAACGGGTGACCGCCACAACGGCGATCGAGGGCCCGCCGGAGCTTCGAACGCTCTCGAGGGCATCCCGCATTTCGCGAGCCGTCTGAAACCGCGAGGTAGGCTCGGGGTCCATCGCGCGCGTGAGGAACTCGGCGAGCCCCGGACCGACCGCCGGCGCGATAACGGCGATCGGGCGTCCAGGCTCGACGGGTTGTCCCTTGAGCATTCCGAGAACTTCTTCGGTGGAGTAGGGCACGGTGCCGGACAACAACTCGAACAGCAGCACACCTGTCTGATACAGGTCTGCCCGGACCGTCATGCGTGTGCTGTTGGCTTCTTGGGCCAAGCCGAAGTCCCAGAGCATCACGGTGCCGTCGGGCCGAAGGAGCACGTTGGCCGGCTTGATGTCTCGGTGCAGCACACCCACGGCGTGCACCGCCTCGAGCGCGTCGAGCACTTGCGAAACCCAAGAGCAGGCCTCGGCCGGCGGCAAGCCGACGCCCTCCTTGAGCTTCCTGTCGACAGACGAGCCAGGAGCGAGCTCCATGCTGTAGTAAAGGCGATTCTCGTCCTCACCGAAGTCATAGATGCGGATGATGCTGGGATGTCGAAGCTTCGAGAGCGAGCGGGCTTCCCGCAGGAACCGCTTGCGATCCTCGGACGCCGAGCGCCCGCCAATGTCGACGACTTTGAGCGCGACCTCCCGCTCGAGGCCCTCCTGGACGGCCCGGTAGACCGACCCGGCCCCGCCCGCGCCGATGAACTCGAGGATGCGATAGGTCCTGTAGTTGTCGCCGGCGAGAAGCATGGCAGAGACAGTCTACGCCCGACGGCCGTCCGGGAGCCGTCGCCGGACGGGCGGCTGGCCCGTGTCCAGTGCCAACCGCCCGATCGCCCGCCCTATTTCTCGCCGGTAAAGACCTGCTGGCTGAACGCCTTCTCCAGGTCGTCGAGCCGGGCGTGGACAGAGGCACGCGTGGCCGCCGAGAGTGCCGGGTCGGGAGGCAGCGGCTGGTCGGTTTCCTTGAGAGCGGCCTTCATTTCGCCCACCTGCCGTTCCAAGTCGGCGCGGATCTCGCCCCGGATCGCCTTGTCGGCGAGCTGCCTGTCGATCTCGGCGATGCTGTCCGCGATGCTCTTCTTCTGCTGCTGGCGCGAGCGGTCTGCCATCGCCTCGGCGAAAGCGGCCGAGACGGCGCTGTGAAGCTCGAAGAAGCGCGTGAAGGGGACTCCGACGCTGGCCTGGAACTCGGCCTGCAGGTCGGCCTGAGCGGCCGCTGCCTGGGTCGGGTCGCCTCCGGAGGCTTCCATTGCGGCACCCCGCTTCGCCATGAAGACCGTCATCTTCGGATAGGCGGCCAGGTAGGCGGACAGGTCGGCCGCGGTGACGTCGAGGGCCACGGTCGCGTCGTCGGAAGCAGCGGTCGACGATGGGGTCGTGGACGGCGCGGCAGGTTTGGAGTCGGACGCTCCAGCGGCTGCGGTCAGTCCGTTGGCAGCCAGCAGCGAGCCGATCAGGATGGCACCCAGGCGGTAGTTGCGATTCATCAGGTCTCCTCGGAGGCTCGCGGCAGGACTCACTTGGCGGGCTTGGAGCCGGTGGTGGGAGCGGCGGCGCCGGCCGACTTCGGCGGAGGGCCGACGATGACGAGCGTGGAGGCGTCCGGGTCGAGGTAGGACTTCGCTACGCGACCGATGTCGGCGGCGGTCACGGACTCGACGAGCTTGGGGTACTTCTCCAGGTAATCGAATCCCAGCTTGAAGCGCTCGAGGTCGATCAGGAAGTCGGCGAGCTGGCTCGTGGTCTCGATGTTGAAGACGAAGTTGCCGGTGAGATAGGCCTTCGCGTTGGCGAGCTCGGCGGCTGTGCATCCGCCCTCCCGCAGCGCGCGGATCTCGGCCAGCAGACCGTCGACCGCGGTCTTCCGGTTCTCCGGCGAGGTGCCGATGTAGGCCATGAACGTGCCGGGCTCCTCGCCGGCGGAGTCGCTGATGTTCGCGTAGACGGTGTAGGCCAAGCCTTTCTCGTCGCGCAGCTTCTTGGAGATGCGGTCGGTGAACCCGGGGCCGGTGCCGAGGATATAGTCCATCACGAGAAGGCTGTACCAGTCTGGGTTCGAGCGCTTGACACCCAGGTGGCCAAGACAGATGTTGAGCTGCTCCTTCTCAATCGTGATGGACTTCTCCGACTTTTGCTTCTGGCGCTCCAGCACAGGCAGCGCCGGCAGCTTCGCGGGCCGAGACTCCCATTTCCCGAAGGCGCGGGCGATCTTGGGGACGATGGCCGCGGCGTCGAAGTCTCCCACGATCGCCAGGACGGCGTTGCCGGGCCGGTAGTAGGCGTCGTGGAACTCCCGCAGTTCCTTGGGGCTGATGGACTGAACGGAGCCTTCGTATCCTTTTTTAGGAGCGTGCAGCGGGTGCGCGCCGTAGACCAGCTCGCGAAAGGCGTTGCCGGCGACGCGGTTGGGCTCGTCTTGTTCGGAACGGATCTCGGAAAGGATCCGCGCCCGTTCGCGATCGACGCGATCGTCCTTGAAGGACGGGTTGAGCATGCAGTCGGCCGCCAGATCGAGCGCCAGGTCGAGGTCCTTGGAGAGGGTCTGGGTCTTCACGCCCGAGGCGTCGGTGTTCAGCTTGCCGCCAACGGATTCGATGGCTTCCGCGATCTGCTCGGCGGTGCGGGTCGCCGTGCCCTCGTCGAGCATCCGGCCGGTGAACTCGGCGAGCCCCTCCTTGCCCTTGGGCTCCCAGCGGCTGTCTGCGCGCACCCAGGCGTGCAGCGCCACTACCGGCAGCGCGTGGTTCTCCAGCAAGAGCAGCGTGAGCCCGTTGTCGAGCGCGGAGCGCTTCACGTCCAGCTTCCTGGGCGCCGTCCGGGCGCCGCTCCGAACGCAGGCACCCTCGGCCCGGAGCTCGGCTGGGATAGGCGGCGTGGGGCCGCGGAACGCCTTGCGTCCCTTGGACTCGCCGGCTCCCTTGACGCCGCCGCCCCCCCCGGGCTCGGCCGCCTTGGGCAGCGACATCCCGACGGTGCGGGACGCGAGCGTGAAGTACTTCGCCACCGTCGTGCGCACGTCCGTCGCCGTCACGGAGCGCACCGTATCCAGGTAGCCGTCGAGGAACTTGGTATCGGCCAGAGTGTCGAAGTAGCCGATCTTGGTGGCCAGACCCGAGGCCGTGTCCTGCTCGAAGACGAACTCGGCGGCGTCGATGTTTCGCGCCCTGGATAGCTCGGCCTCGGAGATGTCCGCGGACGCGAGCTTCTTGATTTCCTCTTCCGCCGCTGCTTCGGCCTTCTGGATGTCCGCGCCAGAGAGAAGCTCGACCTGGAGCTGGAAGAACCCGGGGTCTCGCCGAGCGTCGTTGGAGGTCTCCACCGAGGTGGCCAGCTTCAGCTCCTCGACGAGCTTCTTGTACAGTCGGCTGCTCTTGCCGCTGGACAACACGCGCCCGGCCACTCCCAGAACGACCGCGTCGCGCGTGTGGAAGCGGGTGGTGCGGTAGGCGATGAGCAACCGCGGCACCTCTCCCGAATCGCGGATGGTGACGCGCTTCTCGCCGACTTGCGGCGGCTCGTGCACGTAGGGCGGCGGCGTGCGTTGCCCCTTGGGAATACGCCCGAAGAGCTGTTTGACGCGCGACAACGTGCGGTCGGGATCGATATCGCCCACGACCACCAGCGTCGCATTCACCGGGTTGTAGTGGCGGCCGTAGAAGGCAAAGATGTGGTCCCGGGGAACGGTTTCCAGCATCTCCTGGTAGCCAATGACAGGGTGGTGGTAGGGATG
>JACQFU010000294.1 GCA_016199905.1 Candidatus Wallbacteria bacterium | reverse complement strand
GCGGGCGCGCCGGGCAGATCGGACGGCAATAGATCCCGGTCGTCTTTACGCCGGTGTAGAACACTCCGTCGAAGCGGCCGTCCCGGGCGCGCATGGCGCGATAACACGTTTCTCGGTCGAGGATCACGCCCTCAATGTAGCCTGTGGCGGCCCGCCTGTCTGGCCGTTTTCGGACGTGGAACCAAGTTCTTTCCGGACCGGTTTTCCGGCCTGCGGGCGCGTGTTAGTATCGAGCGCAGGCGGCAAACGAATGGAACAGCGACAACCCGTGTCCGTGGCGGAACTGGCGAAGTTTGCGATGTTCCGCGACCTCGCGCAGGACGACATCGTCGAGTTCCTGCGTTCCGCGCGGGTCCGCAGCTACACGCCGGCGCGGCCGATGTTTTTAACGCGGGCGATCCGGGCGACGGGATGTACATCGTCCTGAGCGGCGAGATCGACATCTTCTCGATCGACACGGTCAAGCGCAAGCATCTCATCAATACTCTGGGCGAGGGCGAGTTCTTCGGCGAGATGTCGTTGATCGAGGAGAAGGGACGTGCCGCCGGCGCGGAAGCCAAGGGCGATGCGCGGCTGATCTTCCTGGGGCGCGACGCTTTCCTGCAACTGCAGACGTCGCAGCCGGCCGTGTTGAACCGCATCCTGCTGCGGATGATGCGGGAGATGAGCAACCGCCTTCGGATGCTCGGACAGCGCTACGTGACCTCGAAGGCCGCGATCGATTCGTTCTCGGGCTTCTGAGCGGCCGGGAATGAAAAGCCGCTCCGCGGCGAGGCCTGCGGAGCGGCGGGAGAAGCGGGTTGCGGAGTTACGTCAGCCGATGAGCGCCTTCGCGTCTGCGGCGATCTGCTTGGCCTTGGCGCGAATAGCGGCGTCCGGGTTGATCATTGCGATGAAGTTGCACTGGCGGCGCAGATAGCGCAGCTTGAGCTTGCAGGTCGCCTTCATGCGAGCCTTGAACGCGTCATTGTAATCGCAGAGGCCGGGCGCAAACGTCGAAACCTCGAACCAAGAGAGCGCCTTGGCGGAAGGTGCGGGCGGGGCCGGAGGCGTCGGGGCAGGCGGCGCGGGAGCCGGGGGCGCGGGGGCCGGAGGCGGATCCTCAGGCTTGGGGTTCGGAGCCGGAGCCGGTGCCGCGGCAGGCGGCTTCGGTGTCGGAGCAGCCGCGTCGGCGGCGAACAGTCCTACCGGGATCGCCAGGGTGAGGGCCAGCAAGAGCAGTTTTCGGATCTTCATATGTGTACTCCTCATGAGATGCCGTGTTTGAAAAGTTGCGTAATTATGGAGAGCGCCTCGCGTCATGTCAAGCCGAAAAAAGGTGTCAGGCACCTCATCTCAGTGTCCGGCCAGCGGCCTGTCCTTCGAAAATCGTCATGGCAACCGCACTACTTCGACTGCTGGAGCCATAACAGCTGCCGCTGCGCCGTCTATGGCTGCGAAGGCTAGTCCCGCCGTCTCGGCGCCAGCGCGAGAAGCAGTACCGGGGCCAGCAACACGAGCAGGTCGAGCGCGCTCGAGGGGGTGCCGGCCAACCCGCAACCCGCGCCTCCGCCACCGGCCGCGGGTCCGTGACGGTGACCTTGAAGGTGTACGTCGCCGAGGACAGAGGCATGAAGCTGGCTTGCGAGGAGGTGCTGTTGCGCAGGAGCACGGGCGGCCCGCTGACCTGCTCCCAGAAGAAGCTGACGGCGCTGCCGTTGAGCGACGAGCTGGCGCTGGCGTCGAGCGTGACCACTGCGTCGAGCGAGCTGCGGACCACTTCCGAGCCGCCGGGCGAACCGGAGTTGATACGGGCCAGCGGCGGGGCGTTCGTACCGTCGGCGATCGTGACAATCACCTCGTCGGCGGTGGAACGTAGCCCCGAACGGTCCCGGACGACCAGCGAGAACCGCAGGTTCCCGACGCCGGGGGCCGTGAACGAGGGCGTCGGCGCCTGAGCGTCCGGCAGCAGCGTGACGTTGGTGCCCTCGACCTGGGTCCACTGGTAGGTGAGCGCGGAGCCCTCCGGGTCCGAGCTCTTCGAGCCGTCCAGCCTCACCGTGAGCGGGTCCTGCCCCAGGAATCCCTTCTGGTCGGCCCCGGCGTTGGCGACGGGCGGGCGGTTGCCCGGCGACGAAACGCTCACCTCGACGCGGTCGGCCAGGGAGAGGTTGACGCCGTCGCTGACGACCAGATCGAAGGCGTAGAGCCCGGCGACGGCCGGCGTGAACGCGGGTGTGGGACCGTTCTGGCCGGCGAGCGTGAGGTTGGCTCCCAGCCGCTGGGTCCAGACGTAGGTGAGGGAGGTGCCGTCCTCGTCGAAGGAGGCGCGGCCGTCCAGGGTAACGACGTTGCCCGTGGCGGCCGAGCGATCGGGGCCGGCGTTGGCAACGGGGACGCGGTTCGAAGGCGAGTCGACGCGGATGCGCACCAGAGCCGGCTTGGAGTCGACCTTGCCGTCGTTGACGACGAGCTGGAAACTATGCACGCCGGAGAGGCTGGGCACGAAGCTTGGGACGGGGCTGGTGCTCGAGGACAGGGCGACGCTGGCGCCGCCGACCTGGGTCCATCGGTAGCTGAGAAAGTCGCGGTCGGCGTCGGAGGAGGCGCGCCCGTCGAGCGAGACCTTGGCGCCGGTGACGGCGACCTGCGGAGCGCTGGCGGCGGCGGTCGGGACGGTGTCGG
>JACQFU010000293.1 GCA_016199905.1 Candidatus Wallbacteria bacterium | reverse complement strand
ACCGTTTCTCAAGGCGGATCATCGAGAGACAACGCTCAGCAAAAGAGGCCAAGAACCGGCCTCACCGAGGTGTAGTATGGAGCCCTCTTCGAGTCGGCGACGGACACGCCTACGCCTCTCCCCTCCCTACTGGCAGGAAAGGCCGTTCCGAGCTGCCCTCGCCGGTCGACAGACCGCAAGCGGCCTCCGTGGCTGGGCGGGCGTCGCCGGGACTTCGACGACCTGGTCGACGAACCGGCAACCCGCCGCGCCGGCCAGGAGCGGAGCGACGGCGCAGACGTTCAAAATCGTCGCTAAGCCGACACCGACGCGGGCCCCGCCTCCAGCTCGGCGATCTCCGTGCGCAGAGTCGGGCCCCGTTTCTCGGCTCCTGATGGGCCTCGCCCCATTCGGACGGCCGCACTCCAGTGGTGAAGGCCTGCGGAGGGCGAGCGAGGAACTGGAGGACTTTGCGGGGATGGGTGGAACTGCGGGGGAAACGTGGTCACATTGCATGTGTGAGGGGGGGAGGGCCGCTTGAGACCATCATGGTGACGCTGCCCGTTCATGCGTCTTACGGACAACGTCTCGTGGTAGTGCGGCAGTTCCGTCATCGGGTGCGCGGCTTGGTCGTGGAGGCCGAGCACCCCTGGGACCGGCGGTGCCCCATCTTTTTTTATGTAGAGTGGACGGAGTTAGTGACTCCACTGGCCTCAGCATCGCGTCGGGCAGGATCGTCTCGCCTGCGTGTGACGGATCTGCCGCGATTGGTTGCCCTGCTGGACGCATGGAGCGGTCGAGGCATTGTCCCGATGTCGGCGCATGAGGAGACAACCAGACCGCCTCCTCTGCCAAGCGGGATCGAGCAGGATCGAAGTGAAACGAAGGCCGCGCGTCGAGAACAAAGATCATCTGGTGAGTCTTCTTGCGACGCTCGTGCGACGCAGCCTTCTGCCTCGAACCGTCGCAAGCGAGGAGGTTGCAGATGAACCAGAGGATCGACGCCACGCATCTGTCACGCCGGGCGATTGTCTATCCTCGGCAGTCCACGCTGAGGCAACTGGTGGAACACCGCGAGTCCACGGTTCGACAGTACGCGTTGCGTGAGCGGGCCGTGGCTCTGGGATGGGCACCGCAACAAGTCGAGGTCATCGATTGGGATCTGGGCGAGAGTGCGACGAGCGTGAAGAACCGGCTCGGCTTCCAGCGGCTGGCTGAGGAAGTGGCCCACGGCCGCGTGGGCGCCATCTTCGCGCTGGAGTGCTCGCTCCTGGCACGCTGCTCAGCAGACTGGCAGAGGCTCCTGGAACTGTGCGGTCTAGCCGACGTGCCGCTCATCGACGAGCAGACGATCTATGCGCCCCGAGATCCGGACGACCGGCTCTTGCTGGGGATCAAGGGCACGCTCAGCGAGGCCGAACTCAACTGGATGAGGCTGCGGCTGCAGGGCGCCATTCTCAGCAAAGCTCGCCGCGGTGAGCTCAAGCGAAACCCGCCGGTCGGTTACGAGTGGGACGCCAGGAGCAAGCGTCTGGTGATGAGCGGCGATGGCCGGATCCGCTCGGCCATCGCGCTGGTCTTCGAGAGGTTCCGGGTGGAGGCTTGCGGCAGCGCCGTAGCCAGGTACTTCTTCGCCAACGGGTTGGAGATTCCCAGGCTCACGAACGCGGGGCCCGTGCGATGGCGCCTGCCGAACAGCGTGGCCATCGTGCAGATCCTGCGCAACCCGGCCTATGCCGGCGCCTACGTGTTCGGCCGACGTCTCCAGAGCAAGGGGCTCGTCGACGGCGAGATCCGGACTCGAGTCACGAAGAACGTGCCCCGGGAGCAATGGAAAGTCTGCCTGCCGGGGCATCACCCGGGATACATTGACTGGAACGAGTACATGGCCAACCAGAAGAAGCTGGACGCCAATCGTTATCAGCACGCGGACCCGCAGCGGCCTGGAGCCCCGCGCTCGGGTGACGCCCTCCTGCAGGGTCTCCTCCTGTGCGGGCGCTGTGGGACCCGGATGAAGACGCAGTTCCAGAGTCGCAAGAACTGCATCCGGCCACGCTATCGCTGTGCGGGGATCGACAGCCGACGGGGCTCGGCTCAAGGGTGCTGGCCGGTGGCCGCAACGCGCATCGACCAGGCTGTCGTCGAGCGCTTCCTCGCGGCCGTGGTTCCTGCCGAGCTCGAGCTCTCGTTGCGCGTAGCCAATGAGGTCGAGCGCCAAACGCAAGAGCTCAACCGGCAGTGGGAGCTCAAGCTGGAGCAGTCGCGCTTCGACGCGCGACATGCGGAGCGGCGCTATCGGGCCGTGGATCCGGACAATCGCGTCGTGGCGAGGACTCTCGAAAACGACTGGAATGATGCGTTGGTTCGTTTGCAAGAGCTGGAGGCGAGCTGGGAAGAGGAGAAGCGGATCAGGCACCTGGAGCTCACCGACGAAGATCGCCGACGGATACGGAAGCTGTCGGGAGACCTGCCGCGGATCTGGTCGGCCGCGACGACAACGCCGGAAGATCGCAAGCAACTGCTTCGGCTGCTCCTGAGCGAGATCACGCTCGATCCCATAGAGGTACCGACCTCAGGAACGCGCGTACGGTTGCTCTGGAGGACAGGCACCGTGGACGAGCTCTTCGTCCAGGAAGATGCCGTCGCCCGAGCGCAGACGCAGGGACGGTCGGGACGAACGGCCGAGATCATGGACGAGCTGACACGCCCGAAGAGGACCGGCTTGACGGACGGGGAGGCAGCCGTACAGTTGAATGCTGCGGGTATCCTGACGCTGGGCCGGCGGCCGTGGACTCGCAAGGCAATCGAGAGATTCCGCTTCCGAGAGCGGCGAGGAACGGGCACCGACAACAGCATGGGACAGGGAAAGGCCGATCGCGCGTCGTGATCGATCCCCCCGAAGGAGATGTATTCTGATGCGCAGTCCGGACACACGTGCGCGACCCTGATGCTCAAGGCCGGTTGCGACATCCGCTGTATCCAGGCCCTGCTTGGCCGCGCCAACCTCTCGACGACCGAGATCTACACGAAAGTCGAGATCGGCGAGCTCGTCCCCGCACCCGTGCCCGGGGCAGAGCCGGTTGCCTGCGACACGCCCAGCCCGTACCAACAAGCGGAAGTGGCGGAGACGCTCGGGCGAATCGGAGCCGACCCGGAGAGGGCGGTTCTCGCGCTCGCAGGACTCCATCGTTCTCGGCCCAATCGGGCGATAGGCCGATGGGCGCGCCGGGCTCGAGATGGTAACATCCAAGCACTCCGGCCGCGTTTGGGGCCGGACAATCGCCATGCTCGACCGTCTGCGGGCGCTACCCGCGTGGAACTTCTTTGCCGTCCTGCCCCTGGCTGACAGGCTGCTGGCCGCAGCGTGGTGGGTCGTGCTCGTGGTACGGGGGCTGCTGCCGGCGCTCTTTGCCGTGGCGATGGGCTTGCTGATCGGGGCGGTCGGGAAGAGGGCGTCGATCGTCGCGCCGCTCGCGTTCGTCGGTGTCGTCTTCGTCCTGATGCAGGTCCTGTCCCCCATCCACCGCGTTCTGGGAGCGAACCTCGGAAGCCGGACCGCGGCGTGGCTCTACGAGCGGTTGACGTGGGCCTGCGTGCGGCCGCCGGGGATGGGGCATCTGGAAAGCGCGCGACTCACCACCGACCTGGCGATGGCCAGGGATTTCGACCTGGGGATCAGTGGTCCGCCGCTCTCGATCTCGATGGACTTCATCGCGGCCGGGCTGGTGGACATGGTGGGCGGTCTGGCCGCGGCAGCGTTGCTTTTCGGATATGCCTGGTGGGCGCCGCTGGTGCTCGGCGGCGCATGGCTCGGAACGCACTGGTTGCTGCGCGAGAGCGCAGTGTGGCGCGACCGTAACACCGACGAGGTGCGCTCGGCGCAGCGGCAGGCGGACTACGCGTACCGCCTCGCAGTGGAGCCCCCCGCCGCCAAGGAGTTGCGGCTGTTCGGGCTCGCCGACTGGACTGTGGAGCGATTCAGCTCCGCGCGGCGCCGTCTGCTCGACCTCCAGTACGAGGCCACGCGCCTGCGCGAGCGGTCCGTGATGTGGAGCCTGCTGCTCGTGCTGGCCGCCAACGTACTCGTGTTCTGGATGTTGGCCGAAGATGCGGCGTCGGGGCGGCTCCCGCTGGAGCGGCTGGTGATGTTCGCCGGCGCGGCAATCGCCGGCAGCGCGATCGCGTTCGGCGGATTGTCGTGGGCGCTCGATGTCGCCTCGGCACCGGTGGCGGCGGTGCTTCGTCTGGAGACGGCGATGGAGCCGGAGGGGGCGCTGGCCCTCGGAGCCGGTCATCCGGCGGCCGGAATGCCGGCGCGCGAGATCCGCTTCCGCGGAGTGCGCTTCGCCTATCCGAACGGACAGCCCGTGCTCGCCGGGCTCGATCTCACCGTCCCGGCAGGATCGTCGCTCGCGATCGTGGGGAAGAACGGGGCGGGCAAGACCACGCTCGCCAAGCTGATCTGCCGGCTCTATGACGCGCAGGAGGGAGCCATCGAGATCGACGGAGTCGATCTGCGGGAGCTCGACCTGGACTCCTGGCGATCGCGCCTGGCCGCGGTGTTCCAGGACTTCACCCGCTTCGAGATGTCGCTGCGCGACAACGTCGCACCCTCCGGCGCTCCCGACGACGTCCTGCTGGCGGCGCTGGCGGAGGCCGGAGCTGCGCGCCTGGCCACACTCGACACGATCCTCGCACGCGGATATCCCGGCGGCATCGACCTTTCGGGCGGCCAATGGCAACGCATTGCGTTGGCCCGGGCCCTCTGCGCGGTGAAGCTCGGCGCAGGCGTCGTGCTGCTCGACGAACCGACTGCGCAGCTCGATGTGCGGGGAGAGTCCGAGATCTTCGAGCGGCTGCTTGCCGCAACGCGGCACACCACGACCATTCTCATCTCCCACCGTTTCTCCACCGTCCGCCACGCCGATCGCATCTGCGTGCTGGAACACGGCCGCGTGGTGGAGCTGGGCAGCCACGAAGAGC
The DNA here is from genome assembly GCA_016199905.1 of Candidatus Wallbacteria bacterium. Taxonomy (GTDB): domain Bacteria; phylum Muiribacteriota; class UBA6191; order JACPRK01; family JACPRK01; genus JACPRK01. The sequence continues at coordinate 7,163 of JACQFU010000293.1, read as the reverse complement.
TCATGGCCGCCGCGGGCCGCTACCGGACGATGTTCGAGCTTCAAGCATCGCGGTTCGGCGAGGACGAGGAGGAACGGGAGACGCTCGATGCCCTCGCCTGACTCCCTGCCGCCTGCGCTACCGGCGATGTGGCGCACGCTGCGTCGCGCGTATGACGCGGAACCGCTTCTGCTGTCCGCTTCGTTCTCGCTCGCCATGCTCGCGGCGCTGCCCGATGCTCTGCTGGCGCTCTGGTTCGGAATGCTTGGCGACGGCGTGCTTCAGAAACGCCACGGCTTGGTGATCGGCGCGGCAGTCGGTCTGGGGGCTTCCGCGGCGGCGACGTGGTTCCTCAAAGTGATCAGCGATCGCATGCAGCGGCGCTTCCGCGATCGCGTGGCGGTGGCGCTCGAGGCGCACGTGGCCCAGCTGCAAGCCGCCGTGGCGACGGTCGAGCACCACGAACGGCCGGAGTATCTCGATCGACTCGGGATGCTGCGCAACCAGGTCTTCGTCCTCGACCACATTTACATGTCGTTGTTTTCCACGTGCGGCTGGCTGCTGAGACTTGGGGTGACGCTGGCTCTGCTGGTTTCGATCCATCCCGCGCTGGCGTTGCTGGCGGTTTTCGCGCTGCCGACCGTCGGTATCTCCACGTGGCGTCCCGGAATCGAGCGCGCCGCCGAGGAGCGGGCCGCGTCGGCGAGTCGATTGGCGCGTCACCTGTTCACGACGGCCACCACGGCGGCGCCCGGCAGGGAGGTGCGCGTCACGCGCATCGGCGAACGGTTGGCTGCGCTGAGGCGCGAGGCCTGGGATCGCTCGTATCGACCCGTCGCCGCGGCGCGCTGGGTCAGCGCGCTCTGGCACGCCGGGGCGTGGTCCGTCTTCGGCAGTGCCTACGTCGCGGCGGTGGCCTTCGTCTCATCGCGCGCGGGCGCGACGCCCGGCCAGGTGTTGCTGGTGCTGGCAGCGGGAGCGCGCCTCTCGGCCTACGTCGCCGCCACCGTCGGCGAGCTCGGTTTCTTGACCGGCTTCTGGCTCGACGGATCGCGGCGCTTGGCGTGGCTGGAGGACTACGCGGCCTCGCTGGTCGAACACGCCGACCAGAAGGCGCCTGTGCGGATCGAGCATGGGATCCGCTTCGAGAATGTCTGCTTCAGCTACCCGGGAACGGAGCGCCGCGTACTGCAGGACATCAATCTCGAGCTCAGGCCCGGCACCGTGGTCGCGATCGTCGGAGAGAACGGGGCCGGCAAGAGCACCCTGGTGAAATTGATCTGCCGGATGTATCGACCCGACTCGGGCCGCATCACGGTCGACGGGCAGGACCTCGCCCGGATCCCGGCGGACGATTGGCGCGCCGGACTGGCCGGAGCGTTTCAGGATTTTTTTCGTTTCGAGCTACGTGCGGCCCACTCGGTGGGTCTCGGCGACCTGCCTCGGCTTGACGATGAGTCTGCGGTCGCCACCGCCGTCCGCCGCGCCGGCGCCCAGGACGTGGTCGACGCTCTGGCGAGCGGCCTGCAAACACAACTGGGCACGACCTGGCCCGGTGGGGTGGACGTGAGCTTCGGGCAGTGGCAGAAGCTCGCGCTGGCGCGCGGTTTCATGCGGGATCGCCCGCTGGTACTGGTGCTGGACGAGCCGACAGCGGCTTTGGACGCCGAGACCGAGCACGCTCTCTTCGAGCGTTACGCGGCCGCCGCGCGCGGTGGCGACAGGATCACCGTCCTGGTGTCGCACCGCTTCAGCACCGTGCGAATGGCCGACCAGATCGTGGTTCTCACCGGGGCGCGCGTGGCGGAGGTGGGAACTCACGAAGAGTTGATGCGCACGGGCGGGCCTTACTCTCAGCTCTACGGAATCCAGGCCGCGGCGTATCGCTGAGGAGGCTCGGGGTCGCCCGTTCGGTTCGGAGGGGCGCCGCTCAGTCCAGGTTCGACATGGTGTCCCGCTTGCGGGCGGTCACCTCGCCGAAGGGCCGCAGCTCGAAGCTCGAGCAGTCGGTGTAGGTGTCGTGCCGCTGGCCGGGCCGAACCGTCGGCGATGCGGCCCCGCTCAGCAGCAGCAAGCAATCGAACCGCTCCCCGCGCGCGTCCCACGCCACGAACTTGCAATTGCCGCAGTTGCGGTCGCTGGTCTGCTGTCGCTGCTTCATATGTCCGAGATAGTTGAGCACGACGCCGGTCACGAATCCGACCAGACCGCAGAGGAAAGCGGAGATTTCGCAGGCCAAAGCGATCGCCCCGCGCGCCTCCTTGAGCGTCGGGTAGGTTTCTCCCAGCAACAGGATCACCAGCAGTCCCAGGAAAAAGCCGTAGGTGCCGCCGAGAAGTCCGTAAACCAGCGGGTGCATGCGGCCGGCGAGCTGAAGATCCGGCTTGCCGATGCCGGAGCGTTCCGGCAAGTAACCGAACAGGATGTAGCTGCGATAGACGGGCGGCAGGCGCTGCAGGCGCTTCCCGATGGCCTCGATCAGCGAGTGGAGTACGGACTGGAACAACCGCGGCCGTTGCGAGTTGACCTCGAGCATCATCTCCGAGGTGAGCACGAGGTGCTCGGTTCCCTTGGGGCCCGCGTGAGCCGAGGCGGTCCGTGGAGTGCCGCAGAAGAAGGCGATCTCGCCCACGATCTTTCCGGGTCCCAGCTCGGCCAGGCAGCGCCCTCCGGGTGCCTGGGGCCGGCCCACGAGCGTGAGGCCTGCGATTACCAGGTGCAAGGTGCGGCCCGTTTCGCCTTCCGAGAAGATCAGCTCGCCGGGTTCGTAGATGACGTAGTGACTGGCCTGGAGCAGGGCAAGGCACTCGTCGTCGCTCAGGCCGTAGAAAAGGGGAGTCTCGCGAAGTTGCTCGACGTAGCCGTCGCGCTGCTTGGCGTTCTGGAGCACTCGATGAAAGTAAGGGTTTTCTTTCACGCGGACGCTCAAACCCTCCCGCTCGCCCTGGTGTCCACCAAGGGCCACTATAGCGCAGGTGAGGCTCCGGCGGCCGGAAAAAGATGCGTGCATGCGCGGGTTCACGATTGCGCGCAGAAAACTTGGAGTGTAAACTAAGCTGGATCGAACAACGGCAATGGTGTTCGAGACAGGACACGCAGGACTCGACTTGCGGATCCTCGTACTCGAAACGTCCAGCCAAAGGCAGGGAGACGAGCGTATGCGGATTACGTTCTGGCATTCCGTTCGGGCGCGCATCGGGGGGCTCGCGTTGGCCGTCCTGGCAGTGGCCATTCTGGATCTGCTCGTCCCGCTGGCCCTCGGACTCCTCGTCGTCGTGATCGAGGGCGTGCTCCGTCGCCTGGCGAATCTGGGCGTCGGCGCCAGCCGCATCGCCGGCGGCGAGATCGGCGTGGGTCTCTCCGACAGTGGGACCGACGAGATTGGCGCTTTGGGAGCCGCCCTGGAGTCGATGCGCGGTTCCCTGGGGCACTCGCTTCGGTCCGAGCGGCTGGCGAACAAAGAGGCCACTGAGCAGAAAGCCCAGACCCGAGCCATTCTCGATGCCACGGCCGACGGGATCGTCACCGTCGACGAGCACGGCCTCATCCTGGATGTCAACGCGGCGGTTCTGAGGCTCTTCGGATACGAGGTTTCCGAGCTCCTCGGCCAGGATGTCGCGATGTTGACGTCCTCCCCCTACCGCGAGGAGTTCCCGGGATATCTCGCTCGCTACCTGATGGCCGAAGAAGCCGAAATCGTCGACCTGGAGCGCCTGGTCGATGGCCGCCGAAAGAACGGCAGCACCTTTCCGGTCGAGCTGCGGGTCACCGAGCTGCGCCGCGACGGCGCGCGCACTCTTATCGGAACCGTTCGGGACATCACGGATCGCAAGCTCGCCGAGGACACCGTCCGCAAGAGTCATCAGCAGTTTCAAGCCGTGCTGGACAACACTCCTGCGGCGATCTATGCCAAGGACACCCAGGGCCGGTACCTGATCTGGAACCGGATGATGGAGACCTCGTTCCATCGTCTGGCCGAGGACGTGCTGGGCCATACGGACTATGAAGTGTTCACGCCGGAGCACGCCGATTCCTTTGCGGCCAACGATCGAAGGGTCATCGACACCCTCGCTCCGCTCGAGATCGAGGAGGTCGCTCCTCACGACGACGGGCCGCACACCTACATTTCATTGAAATTCCCGCTGCTCGATGTGTCGGGGAAGGCCTACGCAGTCTGCGGCATCTCGACGGACATCACCGACCGCAAGCGCTCCGAGGCCGCGATTCTGAGCCGTGAACGGCAATCGGCCGCCACTGCCCGGGTGGCGCAACTCGCCCTTTCGGGCGTGAGCATGCACAAGCTGCTGGAAGCAGCCGCAAAATCGGTCGGGGACGCTCTTGGCGTAGAGCTCTGCGAAGTGCTGGAAGTGCTGCCCGGCGGCCAGGCCCTGAGGCTGATCTGTTGCCCGGCATTGGAGACGCTGGCTCCCGGCGAGCTCTTGCTCCCTATCCAGGCCGACTGCATGTTTGGTCACACGCTGGCCACGCGCAGCACCGTCGTGTGTGAAGACCTGGCGGCTGAAACCCGTTTCTGTACGGAGCCGATCCAGCGCGAGCGCGGGCTCGCCAGTGCCGTGACGGTCCCCATTCTGGCCGAGCAGGGCATCTTTGGGGTCTTGTGTGTCAGTGTGGCGCGTCGTCGCAGTTTCACGAGCGACGACGTCCGGTTCCTGGAGTCGGTGGCTGCGACCCTCGCCGTGGCCGTTCACCGCGAGCGGGCGGAGCAGGCCCTCCGCAACAAGGACGAGCAGTTGCGCCAGTCGCAGAAGATGGAAGCCGGCGCGGCCGAGAGCGCGACGGCGCTGACGCGCCAGCTCCTGGCGTTCAGCCGCCGTCAGGTGCTGCAGCCCAAGTTGCTCGACCTCAATGTTGTCGTTGCCGACACCGAGAAGATGCTGCGGCGTCTGCTCGGCGAGGACATCGTGCTGGAGGCGCGCCTATCGGCGAGGATCGGGCAGGTGCTAGCCGATCCGGGTCAATTGGGCCAAGTGCTGCTGAACCTCGCAGTCAACGCCAGGGACGCGATGCCGACGGGGGGCCGTCTGACCATCGAGACCGGGTCGGTGCGGCAGGCCGAGCACGCCCTGGATCAGGTACCGGCGGGCTCTTACGTCCTCATGTCGGTCAGCGACACGGGCTGCGGCATCGAATCCGACATCAAGTCCCACATCTTCGAACCCTTCTTCACCACCAAGGAAGTCGGCAAGGGCACGGGCCTGGGCCTGTCCACGGTCCAGGGGATTGTCGAGCAGAGCGGCGGTCACATCCGGTTATCGAGCGAGGCCGGAAAAGGAACCCAGTTCCGAATCTACCTGCCGCAGATGGAGGGGGCTCCCCGGAGAGCTGCACCCGCTTTGGAGTGGCCCGAGGGGCTGCGAGGCACGGAGACCATCCTGATCGTCGAGGATGATTCCGCTCTGAGGCAGCTTGCCCGGCGGATCCTCGAGCAAGCCGGTTACACCGTTTTGGAGGCCTGCTGCGGCGAAGAAGCCCTCTCGCTGTTGCGCAGTCACGAGGGCCCCATGCATCTGCTGTTGAGCGACGTCGTCATGCCCGGCATGAGCGGGCGACAGATTGCCGAGCAGGTCGCAAGGACCAGGCCCACGGTGTCGGTCCTTTACATGTCCGGGTACATGGATGACGCCGTGTTGCGCCACGGGATTTCGTCGAGCGGCGCGCCGCTTCTCCATAAACCCTTCGCTCCGGCGGCCCTCGTCCGCATGGTGCGCGAGCGGATCGACGCAGGCGTGCTGACGCATTGATGGCCTGGTTGAACTGCGGGGGATGAAGCCCCGCTACGTTTCGCCTCTTCCGCCGGCGTTGGCCGATGAGGACGGGCGCCTCGATCCGGGGCGCTTTCTGCCCGGTCGCGCTTTCTTCTCGAGATTGGATCCTTTCTGACCCCGTCTATCCTCCCGGCCCCCCCGTTCGTCTCTAGTCCCGGAAAGCGGCAAAGAGCAAGGAGCCCGGCCGGCCCCGAGAGAAATCCCCCAAACCAGACGAAATGATAGGATGAGAGAGATTCCGCGAAAGGAGCTTCAGATGAGGTCTTCCAAGAACATTTCCCGCCTCGCGCTGGTTGCGCTGGCCCTCGGCGCCATCGCCTTCACCACCGGCTGCGACGATCCGATGTCCTCCACGATCAAGGGCGCCCAGCAGGCCGAAGCCGACAAGGCCAAGGCCGAGACCGATCGCTACAAGGCGCAGCTGCAGGCCGAGACGGACCGCCAGAAGCTGGACCTGGAGCGCGAGAAAGAGCGCAACCGCGCCAACGAGGAACGCCACAAAGACGACCTGGCTGCCCAGAAGACCAACGGCACCTCCGGCACGGTCAACGTCAACGCCCCGGGCACCGCCATCACCGGCACCGTTGGCGGCACCTCCACAGGCGAGCAGACCAAGGACGCGACCAAGCCCACGGTGGACGAGGGCGCGGCCCTGGGCGGCGGCTCCAAGACGCCCGCGGCGCCCGCCACCGGGCAGCCCGCAGAAGCGACCAAGCCCACCTCCTCTCCGGCCAAGTAGCTCCGCGGTCAATCGCGCGCCGGGGCCGGTCCACTCGCGGCCCCGGTGCGTTCGGATCGAACTCCCGTTACGCCGGGAGGAGGGTGCGCGATGAAGAATGTTAGTCTGAAGGTCGTCTTCGCAGCGATGCTCGCAAGCATGACCGTCACCAACACCGGCTGCTCGTTCATGGAGACCTTGATGCAGATGTTCGGCGGGGCCGCCGGCAACGCTGTCAGCAAGGAAACCGGCAGTTCCGCCCTGGGTGGGGCCGCGTCGAGCGCGATCGGCTCCTACGCGTCCAGTCAGGCGAAGACCGCCACGGCCGCCAAGCCAGCCTCCGCCTCTCCGAGCCCGGCCGCCGCCAAGCCCGCCGGCGACACCCGGACGGCCGCCTCGAACACAACCGGCGAGGTGACCCGCATCAAGGCCGGTGATGAGCCTTAGGAGCCCCGATCCGAGGCGTCGCGCGGGCGTCGGCTCGCTCGTCATCGTCGTCATTGTCCTCTTGCTGGCCGTGGCCGTGATGGGCCTCGGCCAGAGCTTCTTTTCCAGCCATCTCATCGACAAGGCCCAGCGCTCCAGCTACGGCAACGTGGCGCTGGCCCTGGCCGAATCGGCCGTCGCAGAGACCCTGCTTTCGGCCCAACTGCTGGCCAACGACCCGAAAACCATCGCGT
>JACQFU010000292.1 GCA_016199905.1 Candidatus Wallbacteria bacterium | reverse complement strand
TTCTGGTTCCTTTTCGGTTACCCCCCCCATACGAACAGCCGCTCGCACTACGATAGCTGCTGCGACCCGGACTACGGTTACGTCTACCATCACGACAACACGCACGACGAGCCGTTCTTCCACGAGCAGACCGACTCCGAGCACTACGCCGCCCACCACGCGACCCGGTGGGTCCACAAGGACGAGAAGGCCCCTTGCAAGGAGCGAGTCGTCCGCGTCCACCGCGACGACGACCGAAGCTGCCAGGTGCACGACCATTGCGACGACGATTGCCGCTGAGAGAGGAGAGCTCGATGAAGTTCTTGAAGGTTTCCCTGGCGCTTGCCGGGCTTCTGGCGTGGACCGCCGCTAGCCCGCTCCCGGCGCTCGACATCGACCACGAACACGGAGTCACCGAACACCACGGCGGCGAGATCGGACAGGCCAGCAGGCCCTCCACCGGTCACGCCTTCGGCAAGGCCGGCCTCGACCGCGTCAACCACCGCCACTTCGTCTTTCCGGAGTGCGAACACGCCGGCCACCACGAAGTCATCGACGACTGTCACACTTGCTTCAAGGACACCTCCGACTGCGGTCACGCCTGCAAGGGCGAGCTCCGCAGCCACCGCACCGCAGCCGAGGTCGCCGACACCATCGCCGATCGCCGCGACTGCTGCGACGAGGTCTTCGTCGATGTTCCACGAGGCTACCCAGGCCTGTCCGGCTACAACTACTGGAGCACCGGTGAGGTCCAGATGGACTACGCCTTTCACCACCTGACCGGGGCCCAGCTCGCCAGCGAGCGTCAGGCCCTCGAGAAGGACGGCGTCATCCCCACCGGCCTGGGCAAGCCCAACCCCAGGCTGGACGCAATCCTCCAAAGCCTCAAGGACGCGGGTATCGATCCGCGCATTTCCGAAAAGGCCCAGGCACCCGCGGCCGACGACAAGAAGGCTGACGACAAGCCCACCGCGTCCAAGGACTGACCCCGACCTCTTCCGTCACGGTCTCCCGGCCCTGCGGCCGGACGCCATCCCACCCAGCGCCCTCCACGCATCCAAGCGGGGAGGGCGCCTTTCCTTTTCCCGCCGTTCCATCTGCAATCCCCATACACCAAAGCCCCTCGCCGTTGCTTCGCCCCGTAACTTCCGATAAGAGGCATTATGTTAACCTACATTCCGCTCCAAGCCCGCCACCCCTGTTCCCGCTCCCCGCCTGCCTTTCCGCTATACTCACCCACATGACCCGTCTCGGCCCCCCCGCCGCGTTCTTGGCCTTGGCCGCCGCGCTCTTCATCGGCACATCCGCCCTTCCTCGCGATAGCCGCCCCGATCTGCTCCTCGTCTCCATCGACTGCCTGCGCGCCGACCACGTCGGCGTCTACGGATGCAAGCGCCCCACGACACCGATTGTCGACCGGCTGGCCAACCGCGGGGTCCGCTTCGCCGCCGCCGTCGCGGCCTCCGACTGGACCCTCGCATCGGTCGGCTCCTTCATGACCGGAATGCAGCCCAGCCGGCACGGCGCCGTCTCCCCTGCCGAACCCCTCTCGCTGGACGTCCCCACGCTGGCCGAACGACTCGCCGCCGCCGGCTACCAGACGGGTGCCTTTGTTTGCAGCGTCTATAACCAGAAGTTGGGGCTCGAGCGCGGGTTCGCATCGTACCAGGGCAGCGGCCCGATTCCGGCCGACGCGCGCCTGCTGGCTCGCGACGCCGCCGCGTGGTGGCGTTCGATCGGGCACAGCGTCCGGAACATGATTCCCTGGACTCGCCGCCCCAGGTTCATGTGGGTGCACTTCCTGGACCCGCACGCGCCGTATCTGCCGCGCGAACCGTACTACTCGGCTTTCCACCCCGCGCCCTACTCGGGCCCGTACCGTTTCGACAAGGAGCGGGATCCGAACCAGGCCGTGGATGTCGGCAAGCGTCTGTCGGTCGACGATCGCGACCAGCTTCTGGCACTTTACGACAGCGAAGTCCGCTACACCGACACTGCGCTGGGCAAGCTGCTGGAGTCCGTCGATCTGAGCACCACGATGCTGGCCGTCACGGCCGACCACGGCGAGGAGTTCAAGGAGCACGAGCAGATCGGCCACGGCCTCAACCTCAGCCGCCAGTGCTTGCTCGTCCCCCTGGTGTTCGCCGGCGCCTCGGTGCAGTGCGGCCACGTCGTCACCGCGCAGGTCGGCCTCGTCCACCTGGCCGCGACCTTCGCCGCCGCCGGCGACGCCGGGCTCGAACCGCCGATGGACGCCGGTCCCTTGCAGGGTTGCCTGCAGTTTCCCGCGCAACTCCCCTCCCGGCCGGTTTACTCGGAACAGATGGAGTCCTCGCACAATCTCGATGTTTACTCGCGGGTGCTCGGACGCCAGCACGCACTCTTGCAGCTGGAACGTGGAACCGACACGGTCTGGGGCGTCCAGGTCTTCGACTGGGACGCGAACTGGGAGGAACAGGATTGTGCCTTCGAACCCGCCAATCCTGTCCATGCGGCCGCGCGCGACGCGCTCCTGACCTACGCCCGCAGGATGCGCCCCCAGCTCGCCGAGATTCGCCGCAAGCGTGTCCGGCCCGCGGCGCTTCCCCCGGGACAGCTGAAGGATCTGCGAGCCCTCGGCTACTTGCGGTAGAGCGACCGGCCCTCCATCTCGTTGGGAACCGGCACCCCCTGCAGCGTCAGGATCGTCGGGGCGACGTCCATGATGCTCGCCCGCGCCGTGTCGAGGGGCAGGTTTCCCATCACGACGCCGGGCACGGCCTCCGGCGCAACCGAGCAGTGGTCGGCGCTCCAGGCTCGCTTGTTCTCGGCCACGATGGGCTCGTCGATCCCCCCGAGCGCCGACTGCCAGGAAACCCGAAAACCCGGAGAAAAGTTGACCACCAGATCGGGCGCGTCGTCCAGACAAGGACCTCGGTAGGCCAAGCGACCCAGCGTGACCGAGCGTATCGCATGTTGTCCGTTGCCGGGGTGGCGCACCCAGACCAGTCTTTGCGCGAGCTCGCCCTCCAGCGCCTCCGCACGCGCTCCAGGCTCGACAACGCCGGCTGGCTCGCGTCCCATCAGATTCAGGTAGATCAGTCCCAGTCCCACGGAGTAGGCCCGCGTACGGCGCCAGTCGACCGCCGACCAAAGGTTTCGACCCTTGAAGAGGTCGGCCAGCACGCGGTCGCCTCCCCCCTCTCCTTCCGTGGCCAGAGCCAGGTAACCATTGTCGAGGAGCCATCTGTTGAGGTTGACGGACCAATAGAACGGAGCGAATCCGTGGTCGCTGACCAGCAGCAATCGCGCGTCCGGTCTTGCCTGGCGCAGCTTGGTCA